>PLTJ01000356.1:0-8832 GCA_003164455.1 Acetobacteraceae bacterium | reverse complement strand
CGGAAGGCGCGGTGGTAGTAGGCCAGCACGTCGGCATGGCCGCGCAGGATTTCCGTCATGTGCAGCAGCAAGTCACCAAAATCGGCGGCGTTCAGGGTGCGCAGGCGGTCCTGGTAGGCGGCGTACAACGCGCGGGCGCGGCCGAAGGCGAAGTCCGTGTTCTCCGCGGCGGTGACGCGCCCGGGCGGCAGGCCGCGGTCCTTCCAGCGCTGGATCACCGCCATCAGCGCCGGCGGTGCCCAGCGTTTGGTGTCCAGCCCGTCCGCCTCCATGACCTGCTTGAGCAGGCGGAGCTGGTCGTCGGTATCGAGGATGTTGAAGCTGCTGGTCAGCCCGACCAGCTCGGCATGGCGGCGCAGCATACGGGCGCACAGCGCGTGGAAAGTGCCGAGCCAGAGCCCCTCGGCGGGGCGGCCGAGCAGGACGCCGACCCGCAGCCGCATCTCGCGGGCCGCCTTGTTGGTGAAGGTGACGGCCAGCACCTGGCCGGGAAAGGCGCGGCCGGTCAGCAGAATATGGGCGAAACGGGTGGTCAGCACACGGGTCTTGCCGGTGCCGGCGCCGGCCAGCACCAGCAGCGGTCCATCGACGGCCTCGACGGCCTCACGCTGCTCGGGGTTCAAAGGGCTGAGATAGTCGGTCATGGGGCCGATATAGAACGGGGGAGCGGCCCCGGCCAACGGCATGCTGGCTGGTTCAGGGCGGCAGGATGGCGATCTGGTCGGAGCGGTTGGCCGCCGCGGCCTCGGCCGGCGCTTCGGTCCTGGGCTCCGGCAGCGCGTCCGCGGTCGTCCAGCCCGGTTCGATGCTGAGCTGCGCCACCGCGCACAGGTCGATGCCACGGCGTTCCTCGGCGGCACGGTTCTCGAACACCACCCGCAGATCGACGTTGCAGTCGCCGCGCCAGGTCACACCCCGCCGGCCGGCCACCGAAATGCCGCCGTGCTCGAGGTGGTCGTCGCCCCACTGGTTGGCTTCGGCCGGCGAGATGAACACCTGCTGGATCGGCCGCGCCGACTGGTTCACCAGCGTGACGCTGTGGGCGACGCCGATGCCGGGCGCCGCGGTGGCGGTGCTGCCGTTGAAGGCGACCTGGAGCGTACGGCACAGGTTCACGTCGCGTTGCTCCTCGCGACCGGCGTCGTCGTAAATGATCTTGACGTCGAAGGCGCACGCACGCGTCCGGCCCAGGTGCAGCCGGAGGAAAGCGCCGGGCTCCAGCGTGCGCTCGCCCAGACGGTCCTCGCCCCACTGGTCGGCGGTCTGCGGCGAGACATATATCTCGTTGATCGGCCGCGAGCCGTGGTTGAACACGGTGACCTCGCGCTCGCCCGGCGGTCCCTGATCGGGGTCCGGCCCGCCGGCATGGGCCGGGACCGCCAGCAACACGGCCACGGCCACCGCATACAGAGTGTGCCACCATGCCGTCCTGGCCTGCCTGCACGCCCGGCGCATGCCCGCTCCCGATGATCGCCCGAAGCAGGCTTTGGACCCCGGGGCGCGGCACCGGCAAGACATACGAACGGACTGTGGCGATTTTGCCAGTCAGTGTGGTACGGAATCCGCGGCCGCCCGAGCCTGCGCTATTCCAGCCATGTCGCGGTCAGCTTGGCGTAGTCGCCGGTCTCGATCTCGATGTGCAACCACTGGTCGATCCAGGCCTTCAGCACCGGATCGCGCGGCAGCAGATAGGCGAGTTCGCCGAAGTCGAACGGCCGGTCCGGGTGAATGGCGCACAACCCGGGGTGCAGCTTCTGTTGCAGCCGCGTTTCCACCGAATCGGTGATCATGACATCGCCGCGCCCCGCCGCCAGTTCGTCGAAGATCTTGGCGTTGTCGGGGAACACCACGATGTCGGCGGCCTTCAGCGTGGCGCGGTCGAAGCGCTCGTTGGTGCCGCCTGGATTGGTCAGCACCTTGACCCCCGGCCGGTCGATCTCGGCCAGCGAGCCGAAGTGGTCCTTGTCGGTGCAGCGGGCGATCGCAGCCTTGCCAGTGCGCACCAGCGGGACCGAGAAGAAGGCGGTCTTCTGGCGCTCCAGCGTCACCGAGATGCCGCCCATGGCGAGGTCGAACTTGTCGGCCGCCAGATCGGCCAGCAGCCCGCCCCAGGTGGTCGGCACCAACTCGACCTTGGTGCCGAGCGCGCGGCCCAGGCTGTCGGCCATGTCCACGTCCAGCCCGTCGAAGTGGCCGGTGGACTTATCCAGCACCGCGAACGGCCGGTAATCGCCGGGCAGGCCGACCCGCACGGTGCCGCGGGCCAGGATGGCGTCGAGTTTGCTCGCCGGCGCCTGGGCGAAGGCCGGGGTGGCCGCCAGCAGCAGGAGCAGAAGGAAAGGCCGCAGCAAGGTCCACATGGGGTCTCTCCGTGATTGGATGAGGAGCGCCCGATATGCCATAGAGTACAGCCATGACCGACAGCAACGACAAACCGGCGCCCCCTCCGCCGCCGGCCAAACCGCCGCCGAAACCGGAATTGCCGAAGGAGATCGGCGGCGCGCCCGGTCCCGAGCCGACCCGCTACGGCGACTGGCAGCACAAGGGAAGGGTTACGGATTTCTAATGCGCGCGGGAGAAAAAGCGCAGCATTCTTGCTTCTACGAATAAAAGTTTTTTGGTTCTTTTTTTCAAAAAAGAACCCTTCCTTCCTTTAAGCGCGCCGGCCCAGCGCGGCGGTCACCGTGTTGTCCAGCAGGCAGGCGATGGTCATCGGCCCCACCCCGCCCGGCACCGGCGTGATCGCGGCGGCATGGGCGGCACATTCGGCGGTGGCGCAGTCGCCGACCAGGCGGCCGTCGGGCAGGCGGTTGATGCCGACGTCGATCACCACGCTGTCGTTCGACACCCAGTCGCCGCGCACCATTTCGGCCCGGCCCGCCGCCACCACCAACACCTCGGCGCGGCGGCACTCGGCGGCCAGGTCGCGGGTGCGCGAATGGGCGACGGTGACGGTGGCGTCGGCATTGATCAGCAGCGCCGCCATCGGCTTGCCGACAATGGCGGAGCGGCCGAGCACCAGCGCGCGGGTGCCGCGGATCGACACCCCGGCATGCGCCAGCAGGCGCATCACCCCGAGCGGCGTGCACGGCACCAGGGTGGGCCGGCCGTCATGCAGGTGGCCGACATTGACCGGATGGAAGCCGTCAACGTCCTTGGCCGGGTCGATCGCCTCGATCACGGCCTGCGGACGGATCTGCGGCGGCAGCGGCAACTGCACCAGGATGCCATCGACGGCAGGATCGGCGTTCAGGCCGGCGACGGTGGCGAGCAGCGCCGCCTCGGTGGCATCGGCGGGCAGGCGGATGGTGCGGGCAGCGATGCCGGCGGCGGCGGCGGCGCGGTCCTTGCTGCGCACGTAGACGGCGCTGGCCGGATTGTCGCCGACCAGCACCACCGCCAGACCGGGGGTGAAGGTGAGCGCGGCGACTCGGGAAGCCACCTCGGCGCGCAACGCGGCGGCCACCTGCTTGCCGTCGATCAGGATCGCGGTCATAGCGCCTCCAGCCGGGTTGCCAGGGCGGCCGGATCGCCGGCCACGCGCAGTGTCTTCTCCCGGCTGGTCGCGCCGCCCGTCACGGCGACCGCGGATGCCGGCAGGTCGAGCGCACGCGCCAGGGCGGCGCAGGCCGCGCGGTTGGCCCGCCCGGCCTCGGCGGCCTCGGCGACGCCGATGCGCAGGCGCTCGCCGTCGGCAGCCGGAGCACGGCCCTGCACGCCGGGACGCCGCGATTTCGGCTGCACCTTCACCGCCACCGACACGCCGCCCTCGGCGGGGCGCCAGAACGTCGTCACAGGAACAGGCCGCGCACGTTACCGAACAGGATGGCGTCGTGGAGCCGGCTCAGCAGCGCCTCGACCGCGTAGATCAGGATCAGCAGGATCAATGGGCTGATGTCCACCGGACCCAGGTTCGGCATCCAGCGGCGGATCGGCCGCAGCGCCGGTTCGGTGATCCGGTAGAGGAAGTCCGCGACGCTCCAGATCACCCGGTTGCGGGTGTCCAGCACGTTGAAGCTGATCAGCGTGCTGACCACGGCCGCCAGAATGACGGCCCACCAGAACAGGTTCAGCAGCATGAGGATGATCGAGAACAGGATCGTGATCACGAGAGAGCCCCCCTGAGGCGGCGCGCAGGCTAGCTTTCGGCCGGTCGCCGCGCAACCGGGCTGCGGCAAGGGAGTGGCTGGCACGCTTGACTTGCCTGGCGTCGCTCTGCATGTTCCGCCCGCTCGCGCGGGACGGGGCTGTAGCTCAGNNCGCAATGAGGAGGTCAGGGGTTCGAGACCCCTCAGCTCCACCACCGTCCCGCCCCCTGCCCTTTTCAGGGCGTCATCCCCACCGGTTCCCGATGAAACCAGCGAGCCTTTTGGATGACCGGGTGCGCGCGTGGGCGATGAACTGTTGACCGGAAGGCGCAAGGCAGCCGGCTATGGACTACCTCCACCGCGTAACCAGTTGCTTTTGGCGAAACGATGAACGTGACAGTCTCCATGTTTCGTCGAATCGGCGCCCGCAACAGGGTGGCAGGAGAGGGTAATGACGGTATCCACGGAAGACGGGCTGCTGGCGGACCGGTTGACCGAACGGTTCTTTCGCTACCTCGCGGTCACCAGCCAAAGCGACGCCGGCATCGCGGCGGTCCCGAGCACGCCCGGCCAATGGGACATGGTGCGGCTGCTGGAGACGGAACTCCGACAACTCGGCCTCACGGAAGTGCATCTCGACGAGCATGCCGTGCTCACCGTGCGACTTCCCGCAACGGCGGCAGGCGCGCCGCGCATCGGCTTCTGCGCGCATATCGATACCGTCGATGTGGGGCTCTCGCCGGATATCCATCCTCGGCGGGTTCCGTTCACCGGCGCTGACATATGCCTCAATCCGGACCGTGATATCTGGCTGCGCGCCGCTGAGCATCCCGAACTGCGGCCCCATGTCGGTCAGGACCTGATCGTCGGCGACGGCACCAGCGTGCTGGGCGCGGACAACAAGGCCGCGGTGACCATCCTGATGGATCTGCTGGGCACCTTCAGCCGCGAGGCGCCGCCGCACGGCGATATCGTCGTCGTCTTCGTCCCGGATGAGGAAATCGGACTGCGCGGCTCCAAGGCGCTGGACCTGGCCCGGTTTCCGGTGGACTTCGCCTATACGATCGACAGTTGCGAGGTCGGCGAATTCGTCTTCGAAACCTTCAATGCCGCCCAGGTCACCATCGACATCAAGGGCGTGACCGCGCACCCGATGGCCGCAAAGGGGGTGTTGGTCAACCCGACCCTGGTGGCCACCGACCTGATCCGGCGCTTCGATCCGCTGGACACGCCGGAGCATACGGAAGGCCGCGAGGGCTACTGCTACGTCACCGCCGTAAACTCCAACGCCGCCACGGCGACGGTGAANNGGCAACGATCGCCGCTGCCTGGACTTGCTGGAACGCGGCTTTGCCGATCTGGACATCGCGCCCCGGATCATTCCGCTGCGCGGCGGCACGGACGGGTCGGTCCTCTCGCTGCGTGGCATTCCGACACCCAATTACTTCACGGGTGGCCTGAATTTCCATTCGCGGTTCGAATGCCTGCCGGTACCGTCCTTCGTGCTCGCGTATCGCCTCACGGAGCGGCTGTGCGGACTGGCTGTCGGCCGCTGACCGTACCGCAAGGCGTCGGCGATCAGTAGATCATCGTGCTCATGGTGATCTCGCGCCAGACCTCGCTGACCGTGCGGGTCATCTCGANNACGTTGTTGTGCGACTGGCGCGCCTTGGCGGCGCGGTCGATGCCGAACAAGGTCTCGCGCCGCTTCAAGGCCTGCGGCAGGTAGGCCTTCTTCGAGCGCAGCGTGCCGCCGCCGTCGACGCAGCCGCCGGGGCAAGCCATGACCTCGATGAAATCGAAATCCGCGGTGCCGGCGAGAATCGACTCGACGATCTCGCGGGTCGCCTTGAGGCCGTGGCACATCGCCACCTTCACCGTGCCGATGGCGCCGCCCAATTCCACCGTGGCGGTGCGCACGCCCTCGAAGCCGCGCAACTGGGTCAGCTCGATCTGTTCCAGCTCACGGCCGTTGATGACGTGATACATCGTGCGCAGCGCCGCTTCCATCACGCCGCCGGTGGTACCGAAGATCGCGCCCGCGCCGGAGAACTCGCTCATATAGGGATTGTCGAACTCCGACGGCTCCAGCTCGGTGAAATCGACGCCCTCGCGGCGCAGCAGACGGGCGAACTCGCGCGTGGTCAGCACCACGTCCACCTCGTGCACGCCGTCATGCACCAGTTGCGGCCGCACCGCCTCGTCCTTCTTGGCCGTGCACGGCATGATCGAGACCACGCGGATGCGCGCCGGGTCGATGCCCATGCGCTCCGGCAGGTAGGTCTTGGCGATGGTGCCGAGGCATTGCTGCGGCGACTTGGTCGAGGACAACAGCGGCAGGATTTCCGGGTAGTGCCGTTCGGCGAAGTTGATCCAGCCCGGACAGCACGACGTGAAGGTTGGCCGCTGGCCGCGGCCGAGCCGGCCCAGCAGCTCGGTGCCTTCCTCCATGATCACCAGGTCGGCGGCAAAGTTGGTGTCGAGCACGATGTCGAAGCCGAGTTTGCGGCAGGCGGAGATGATCTGGCCCTGCACGTTGGTGCCGGTCGGCAGACCGAATTCCTCGCCAAAACCGACGCGTAGCGCGGGCGCGAACTGCACCACGGTGACGATCCCGGGATCGTTGAGGAATTCGATGACGCGATCGGTCTCGTCGCGTTCGCCGAGCGCGCCGGTCGGGCAGACCAGCACGCACTGGCCGCAAGTGACGCAGCTCGATACGCGCTGCGAGAATCCGTCGCGCAGCCCGACGGCGGTGCCGTGGCCGGTGTCGGTGATGACCAGCGCATCGACGCCTTGGCCATAGCGGCACATGGCCACGCAGCGCTGGCAGCGGATGCACCTCGTCATGTCGCGGATCAGCGCCGGCGACGAGGTGTCGATCGGGCGTTCGGCCACCAGCGCCGGATTGGCGAAGCGGTTCTGGCGCAGACCGACGAACTGCGCCACATCCTGCAACTCGCAGTTGCCGTGACGGATGCAGATCGCGCAGTTCTGGTCATGGTCGGCCAGCAGCAACTCGACCTGCAACCGCTGCATGTCGCGCAGTTGGGCGGTGCTCGTCATCACCTCCAGCCCCTCCTGCATCGGCGTGTTGCAGGCGGTCAGGATCATCGTGCGCTCCTGGCCGGGCATGCGCCCCTCGACGAGACAGACGCGGCAGGTGCCAGGCGTGTGGTTGATGTCGTCGAGTTCGCACAGGGTGGGAATGTAGAAACCGAGGCGGCGGGCGCAGTGCAGGATCATCTCGTGCGGCCGCGCAATGACCGGCTTGCCGTTGATGCTGGCATGGATCTCGACGGCATCAGCGGTGGAAAGATCGGTGTCCATGGGTCACACGGTTCCTTGCGGGATCGGCAGTTCGGTGACGACGGAATAGATGCGGTAGCAGCGCAGGCAGCGATTGGCCTCGCGATAGGCGTCGGCGGCCGAGATGGTCTGCTCGACCTCCTCGAACATCTGCTTGCGCACGTCCGGCGCCAGTTCCGGGTGATGCACGCGGTACTGGTGGCGCACCGGATATTCGATGGTGTCGGCGGCGAGCATTTTGTGCTGGTTCAGGATCTGGCGCATGCGGCTGCGCGGCGAGAAGCGCACATGGCCAAGTTGCAGGTAGTCGTCGATGGCGCGCGCCGCCTTCAGTCCCGCCGCCATGGCGTGGATCAGCGTCGAGGCGCCAGTGGCGCAGTCGCCGCCGGCGAAGACGCCCTCGCGGCTGGTGACGAGACTGCCCTGGTCGGCGGAGACACAGTTCCAGCGGTCCATGTCCACGCCGTCGGAGTGGGTCAGGGCGCCCGCCTGCACCTGCTGGCCGATGGCGGCGATGACGGTGGTGCAGGGCAGGAGGGTCTCGGTGCCGGGCACCGCCTCCACCTTGCGCCGGCCGCGCGCATCCGGCTCGGTCTGGCGCATCTCTGTCAGTTCCACGCCGGCAACGCGGCCGTCCTCGGCGAGGATGCGGGTCGGGTTGGCGAGGAAATGGAAGATGATGCCTTCCTGTTCCGCCGCCACGATTTCCTCGGCGTCGGCGGGCATGTCCTCGCGGGTGCGGCGATAGACGAGATGCACGGTTTCGCAGCCCATGCGCAGCGCCGAGCGGGCGCAGTCCATGGCGACGTTGCCGCCACCCACCACCACGACATCGCCGGTGAGCGCCGTCGTCGTTTTGCCGGCGACGTGATCGTGGACTTTCAGCAGGAAGCCGATGCCGGGCTCGTAGCCGGGCATGTGGGGGTCCTCGCCCTCGACGCCGAGCGTGGTGCCCTGCTGGCAACCCAGCGCCAGGAACACCGCGCGGTAGCCGCGCGCGAACAGGTCGTCGATGGACAGGTTGCGGCCCAGCGCCTGGTTGAACAGGATGCGCCCGCCCAGCGTGGTGATGACGTCCGATTCGGCGCGCAGCACGTCCTTCGGCAGCCGGTAGCTGGGAATGCCGATGGCCGCCATGCCGCCGGCCTCGTCCATCGCCTCGAGCACGTCGACATGGAAGCCGCGCAACAGCAGATGGTAGGCGCAGGACATGCCGGCCGGGCCGGCNNTTCAGCGTCTTGATGCCGACCGCCCGGTCCACCAGGTTGCGCCGGCACGCCATTTCGCAGAAACGCACGCAGACCCGCCCACAGGTGGCGGCCATCGGGTATTTCTGCAGGATCACGCCGAGCGAGTACTCCGGCTTGCCGTCGCGGATGTAGTCGATGTAGCGCGGCACGTTGACCTTCGACGGGCAGGCCTCGATGCACGGCGC
>PLTJ01000068.1 GCA_003164455.1 Acetobacteraceae bacterium | reverse complement strand
GCCAGCCCGACACCATGCCGGTGGCAATCGGGCGCGCCGCCCAGACCATCGGGTCGTGCATGGTGGCGAGATCGGCGACGAGCCGACCCATCGCGTCCTGCGAGGCGAACGGGCCATAGGGCACGTAAGCCCAGGACGGATCCGCCCCCTGCGCCGACCGCCAAAGGTCGGCAACGTGACGCGGGTGCAGCGGTTCGAGCTCCACATAACGCCCGCTGATCCGGCTACGCACCGGCAGCGGGCGGGGCGTGGTGTCGACCTCGGGGCCGAGCGGAGGCGTGTTCATGCGACGCTCTCCATGGGGCGGACGTTGAGTTTGCGCAGGGCGCGGTCGATCCACTGGGCGGTGAGTTTCTCCTGCAGGCTGTTCTGACGCAGGCGTTCGTGCAGCGCCGGGAAATCCACCCGGTCGAGTTGCTGGTCCTGGTTGAAGCAGGAGAAGATGACCGTGAGTTCGCCGGTTAGCGGGTCAACCTGCGGTTGCAGGCACTGGGCACAGACTTCCTTCATCATGCACTGCATCGGCGAGTTGATGCTGCCAATGGCGGTGTGGCCCGGCTTGAGATAGGGCGCCAGCACGCCGTGGCGGGCCACGCCGACCGCCTGCATCATGCGGTCGGAGCCGATGACGATCAGGTGCTCGGCCTCATTCAGCCCGATCGGCTGGCCGCCCAGCCGGCCGGCGCCATAGGCTGCCATAGCCTGGACGATGTTGCCGACGAAGCCGCGGTCCTGCGGACGGGTCGGCGCGAAGCCGGGCGCCTCGTCGCAGCACCAGATGATGACATCGGCCGCGCGCTCGATCTCTTCCATCTTGTAGCGGTCGCGTACGGCCTTGTAGCCAGCGAAGTAGATGACTTTCGATCCGGTCGCGCGAAGGGCAGCGCCGATCGAGAACAGCACGGCGTTGCCGAGCCCGCCGCCGACCAGGGCGACAGTGGTGTTGGCATCAATTTCGGTGGGCGTGCCGGTCGGCCCCATCAGCACCACGCGCTCGTTCAGCTTCAGGTGGGCGCAAAGATCAGAACTGCCGCCCATTTCGAGGACGATGATGGAGAGCAAGCCCCGGGCCTTGTCAGTCCAGGCGCCGGTCATCGCCAGCCCCTCCATCGACAGCACGGTGGTACCGAGACCGGGTTCCGCGAGACGCAGGGCATTCATTTCATAGTTCTGCAGCCGATAGAACTGGCCGGGGCGGAAGGCGCGGGCGGCGGCCGGGGCGCGCAGCACCACTTCCACGATAGTGGGGGTCAGCCGGGTCACTGCGTGCACGGTGGCGGTGAGTTCGTCGCGGCAGCGCGCGATGAGTTCCTGGCCGGAGACCGGGGAAGGTGGCAGCCGGGACAGCACGCGGGTGACAAGGGGGAAACCGCGCTTGGCGCTGCCCATGGCCTTGACGACGTTGCCGAAGAAGCTCGGGTGCAGGTCGCCGAAGAAGCTGATGAAACGGCCCTCGGCGGTGCGGTGCATCAGAACGTGGTTTTCGTCCGGCTTGGCCAGCGAACGCACCGGCGTCACCTTGTCGCCGGCTTCGTCGACCGCCTGAAAATACTTGCCGTCGAGCTGGATGCGGCCCTCCTTCATGGCATCCGGCTCGCGCGCCAGCACCGTGTTGGGGTGCGTGCCGGCAGCCACCAGCACGGCGCGAGCGGGCAGCACCACGTCGCTGCCATCGGCGCGGCCACAGCGCAACCCGGCGGCATGGCCGAAACGATCGACCTCGACGGCGAGCGGAGCCAGGCCCTCGGCGAAGCGCACCCCCTCCTCCATCGCCTTTTGTATCTCTTCGTGGTTCAGGGTGTAGGAAGGGCTGTCGGTCAGCCCCCGGCGATAGGCGATGGTGGCGCCGCCCCAGGAATCCAGCAGTTCGGTGAGCCGGGGAAAGCGGCCCTCGGCGGTGGCGGCGGCACGCTCGGCGCGGATGGCCTCGGCGTGGAGGAGGAACGTGTCGGCAATCTGCACCTCCTCCTCGGTCCAGGCGGCGCGCACGGCCGCCTCGCCGCGCTCGGCAACGAGCGTGTGGTGGCGAAACGCGAATTTTTCCACCTGGCGGACATAATAGGACAGGCTTTCGGTGGCGGTATCGATAGCGGTCAGGCCGCCGCCGATCACCACCACGGGCAGGCGGAGCTGCAGGTTGGCGACGGACGATTTCTTCGCCGCCCCGGTGAGTTGCAGCGCCATCAGGAAATCGCTGGCCTGGCGCACGCCACGGGCCAGGCCGTTCGGCATGTCGATGATGGTGGGGCGGCCGGCCCCCATGCACAGCGCCACATGGTCGAAGCCCATCGCCCAGGCATCATCGACCGAGAGAGTGGCACCCCCACCGAAGCGCACGCCGCCGAACGCGGCGAACGCGCGCCGCCGCTCCAGCAGGATACGGACGAGTTTCAGGTAGTTCTTGTTCCACCGAACGGTGATGCCGTATTCGGCCACGCCGCCGAACCCGGCCATGACACGGTCGTCGAGGTTCTCGTACAGCGTCTCGACATCGCGCACCGGCGCGCACGGATCGAAACCGAGCGGCTCGATCTTCAGCCCGTCGATCGCCACCACGGTATGGCCGTCGTTCATGAGGTGGTGCGCAAGG
Organism: Acetobacteraceae bacterium; assembly: GCA_003164455.1. Lineage (GTDB taxonomy): Bacteria > Pseudomonadota > Alphaproteobacteria > Acetobacterales > Acetobacteraceae > Rhodovastum. The sequence goes on along the minus strand of PLTJ01000068.1, from coordinate 37,359 downwards.
GTAAAGCCGGCAGGGCCCAGGCCGACGATCAGCACTTTTTTGCCCGATTCGGGCAGCGGTAGCGGTCGGCGGATGTCCAGCGGGTTCCATCGCGTAAGCAGCGAATAGAGTTCGAAACCCCAGGGCAGGCCAAGCACGTCCTTGAGAATGGCGGTCTCGGCCTGCGGAATGTCGACCGGCTCCTGCTTCTGATAGATGCAGGCCTTCATACAGTCGTTGCAGATACGGTGGCCGGTGGCCGCCATCATCGGGTTGTCGATAGCGATGGTGGCGAAGGCGCCGAGCACGTAACCCTGGGCGCGCAGGGCGTGCATCTCGCTGATTTTTTCCTCCAGCGGGCAGCCCGCGAGGATGACCCCGAAAGGCGACTTCTGGAACCCGCCGGTCTTGCGATCCTTCAACCCGCGGCTGCAGGAATCCTTGCCCTGCGCATGGCACCAGATGCAGTAGTTCATCTGGTCGAGCGCCTGCTGGTCGCTCATGCCGGTGTCGGTGAGCGCGAAACCGTCGCGATGGCGCCAGTCGTGCTCGGGCAGGCACAACATGGTAACGCCGTTGTGCTCGACGGTGTGCACCGGCACCAGGCGCTGCGGGTCGATCCTTCTTGGCACCCGGAACAGCGTGCCGCCGGGGTGCGCGGCGTGGCCCTGCGGGGTCAACGTGGCCCAGGCGGCGTAGCGGAGCGCGGTGTCGAGCCGCGCGGCGCAGTCGTCGCGTTGCCACACCTGCACATGGGCGGCGAAGGCTGGCTCAGTGAGCGTCTCATCCATCCAGGCCACCAATTCGGCGCGCAGGGCGGGGCCGTCAAAGTCGGACGGGTCAGGGTATTTTTTCACCGCCTGGCGCTGCACGAACAGACGCTTGCAGGCATGTACGGGGTCGAGCCGGCGGGTGCGCGCCACCAGCGTGTCAAGCGCGTCGCCCAGGCCGAACAGCTCGGAAAGAAAGCCTTCCAGCACGGGGCCGAGCGCCATGATGAGCTGACTTTCCGCCAGGGCCTCCAGCGCGTCGGGAGCGGCGCGGGCGACCAGCAGGCGCTCGTACAGGGCGGCATCCTGACCGGCGAGGTAGTCGAGGAAGCTCTTGTCGAGCGCGATCAGCCCGGCGCGGGTGCCGAGTGCAGCGAAATCGGTGCCGAAACCCAAAGCGGTGTCCATCAGCGAATGCGGTCCTCGGTGGCGGGCGCTTCGGTCAGGCCAACCGGCGCGGGAGAGAGAGGAAGCGACACCGCGCGGCCACGTCCAGCGGGGTGGGCGTCGCCTCGGTGATGCGGTGGGCGCATGGCACGGCGAACGCGGCCAGTTCGCGACTGGGATGCGGGGTAGCGTACGAAGAAAACGACAGGGGCGTCCGGCCGCGGCCGGACGCCCCAATATGGACAGAAAGGCGACCGGGCGTCAGTGCGACGCCCCCTCCGCGCCGATGCCGGTCTGGCTACGGATGTACTGCGCCTCGAACAGTTCCTTCTCGCTCCGGGCCCGAGCGGAATTGTCGAGGATCGAGAATAGCCAGCAGCCGATGAAGGCGACCGGCATGGAGAACAGCGCCGGCGCGTTATGTGAGAAGATCGGCGCCGGATTGTGCAGCACCGCCACCCAGATCGACGGGCTGAGGACGGTCAGCACGAGCGCGGTCAGCAGCCCCGCCCAGCCGCCGACCACCGCGCCCAGCGTGGTCAGCCCGCGCCAGTACATCGACAGGAACAGCACCGGGAAGTTGGCGCTGGCGGCGATGGCGAAGGCGAGACCGACCATGAAGGCGATGTTCTGCGTCTCGAAGGCGATGCCCAGCACGATGGCCACCACGCCGAGCACCAGCGTGGTGATCTTGGAGACGCGCAACTCGTCCCGCTCATTGGCACGGCCGAGGCGGAACACGCTGGCGTAGAGGTCGTGCGACACCGCCGAGGCGCCGGCCAGCGTCAGCCCCGACACCACGGCGAGGATGGTGGCGAAGGCCACCGCCGAGATGAAACCGAGCAGCAGGTTGCCGCCCACGGCATGGGCCAGCCACACCGCAGCCATGTTGGCGCCGCCGCGCAACCCGCCGCCGTCGAGGTAGAAACTGTTGGTGGCAACCAGCGTGATCGCGCCGAAACCGATGATGAAGGTCAGGATGTAGAAGTAGCCGATGAAGGTGGTTGCCCAGAACACCGACTTGCGGGCTTCCTTTGCATCCGCCACGGTGAAGAAGCGCATCAGGATGTGCGGCAGCCCAGCGGTGCCGAACATCAGCGCCAGTCCAAGCGAGATCGCCTCCACCGGGTTCGCCACGATGGCGCCGGGCAGCATGATGGCGGCATGCTTCGGGTGCACCTCGACCGCGCGGGCGAACAGCGCGGCGGGATTGAAGCCGAACTGCACCAGCACCAGCACCGCGATCAACGTGGCGCCGCCGAGCAGCAGGGTGGCCTTGACGATCTGCACCCAGGTGGTGGCCAGCATGCCGCCGAAGGTGACGTACAGCACCATCAGCACGCCGACGAGCACGACCGCGACGTTGTAGTCCAGACCGAACAGCAGCTTGATGAGCTGGCCGGCACCGACCATTTGCGCGATCAGGTAGAATGCCACCACCACCAGCGTGCCGGCAGCCGAAAGGCAGCGCAGAGGGGTCTGCGCTAGCCGGTAGCTGACCACGTCGGCGAAGGTGTACTTGCCGAGGTTGCGCAGCCGCTCGGCCATCAGGGTCACGATGATCGGCCAGCCCACCAGGAAGCCGATCGAGTAGATCAGACCGTCATAGCCGCTGGCATAGACCAGCGCCGAGATGCCGAGAAACGAGGCCGCCGACATATAGTCGCCGGCAATCGCCAAACCATTCTGAAAGCCGGTGATGCCGCCGCCGGCGGCGTAGAAATCCGCCCTCGAGCGGGTGCGCTTGGCCGCCCAGTAGGTGATGAACAGCGTGAGGATGACGAAGCCGGCGAACATCGCGATGGCGGTGAAATTGGTCCCCTGTTGCTGCGTCTGGCCGACATCGGGGCCGGCAGCCAAGGCGGGCACGGCCGCGAGCGCGGGCAACGCCGCCAACGCCAGCATGCGGCGGATGCGGGCGCGCATCATCGTGCGTCCTCTACGATAGCGCGGGTCATCGGGTCGTAAACGTTGTTGGCCCGCAGCACATAGAGGCCAGTAATGATGATCGCCGACAGGATCACGCCCAGACCGATCGGGAAAGCGAGCGTGATCGTTGCACCGATCTTGATCGCCAGAAACTGCTTGTCGAATGCAACCAGCAGGATAAATCCATAATAGATCACCAGCATAAGAATAGCCAATGTCCAACTGTATTTATTTCTTTTCGCTATTAGTTCGGCGAATTTTGGATTCGCCTTGACACGACTCACGACATCCCCGCTCATTTCTCTCTCCCCCTACCACTGACGGCCCACTTTTGGGACCGAGGTGCTTTTGATTCGCCACGCTGGCGCACCGCTTCGTGTCGCGCGCAACGGACTGTTCGCTATATCCATGATGCATGACAGGATTGCAAGGATTGAGTTGCGGCACCCGAAGGACATGCGGCCCGTTCCGCCCACGCCGGTTCCCGGCACCATCGCCGCTGGGCGGCGCAGAGGTTGCGCATGCCGGTCGTGGACTATTCCGAGACGGACTGGGCGATCACCGCCGGCTTCACGGGGCTCGGTCTGTTTCCAGCCAAGCCGGCCGCCGGGGCGATGGAGGAAGTGCTGGCCGCGATCCCGATTGCGCAGTCCGACGAAGTCGGCCGCTGAATGCGCGGGGTAGGGGCGAAAGATGCGCTGATAAGCCAGGTGCCGCTCGGGTTGATGGTGCTGAAAGCCGGGGTGGCCCGGCCTGCCGAGGCGGCGGTGAGGGAACTGGTAACGCTGGTGCACGAGCGCATCGGGCGGTGGCGGCGTTCCGCCTCACGGAACGCCTGGATGTATTCGGCAGCGGTGGACACGATGTGCTCGGCGAGGCGCCGGCCAGCCTCCGGCGAGGCAAGGCCGGGGTCGCCGCCGGCGTGCCCGGCTCCCGCCCTCACACGTAGCCGAGCCAGTGCCAGTAGGTCGCGCCGAACACCAACGTCAGCGCATAGGCACACACCGTCAGAACCAGGCCGGTGCGGATGAAATCGCGCGCGACAAAGGTTTCGGTGCCATAGGCCAGCATGCCCTGCGGCGAATTGACCGGCAACACGAAGCCGTAGCTGACCACGAACTGCAGCAACATCGTCATACCGATGACGTTGATCCCCGGCGTCTGCACCTTCTGAAGCACCGCGATGACGATCGGAATCAACGACGCCGCCAGCGCCGTGGCACTGGCGAAGCCCAGATGAATGATAATCAGGAACGCGCCCAGGACCGCCAGGATCGCCAGCGCGCCAAGCCGGTCCAATCCGAACGTCGCGACCACCAGGTTTGCGAGCCAGGACGCCGCGTGGGTCTGCAACAACGCGGTGCCGAGGCTGATGCCGATCCCGAACAGGACGATGGTGCCCCAGGGGGTTCGTCCCTGCACTTCCTTCCACTGCATGACGCCGATGCCGGGCAGGAACAGCAGCGCCACCGCCACCGTCGTCGTGGTCGCGCTGTCGAACGGGTGCAGCACCTGCTCCGTGGCCCAGAAGCACAGCAACACCAACGAGATCGTCAGCAGCCGACGCTCCTTTCCGGTCATCGGCCCCAACGCGGCGCGCTCCTTGGCAATGGCAGCCGCGCCGCCGGGCACCTCGTCGGTTTCCGGCGGCAGCATCAGCATCATCACCACGTACAGCACCACCGACATCGCGATGGAGAACGGTGCCGCCGCCGCCAGCCACTGCAGCCAGGAGATATCGTGGCCCAGCATCCGCTGGATGAAGCCGATGGCGATCATGTTCTGTGCCGCGGCGGTCTTCACCCCGACATTCCACACACTGACCGCCTGCACCGTGGTGATCATCACCAGGGATGCGAGCCGGCTACGCTTCTCCACGCCGAAAGCGACGATGATACCCATCATGATCGGGATCACCGCTGCGGCACGGGCGGTTGCGCTGGGCACCAGGAAGCTCAGCACGATGGAAACGAGGATGCCGCCGATCACCACGCGGCTGGTGCGCGTACCGACGCAGGACAGGATGAATAGCGCGATCCGCCGGTCCAGCCCGGTGATCGTCATGGCGACGGACAGGAACAAGGCGGCGGCCACCAGGATCAGCGCGGTGTTGCTGAAGCCGCTGACCGCCAGCGTCAGGCCCTGCACCGTGCCCATCAGGACCTGTGGTTTGGCCGGATCGGGTGAAATACCAAGCAGGATTGCCATCAGTGCGCCGATGACGACGGCGCTGACGGCGTAATCCAATGTCTCTGTTATCCAGACGACGACGGCAAAGCCGAACACCGCCAGCATGCGCTGACCGGCAAGCGGCAGGCCCTCCGGTGTGGGACAGGCAAGGATGAGGACAAGCACGGCCACCGCCAGTCCCAGGCCCCACAGGGGCGCGCGGGAGGGTAGAGGTCGGGTGGCGAGGGTGGTAACGGACATCGTCCGAACCTTTCGCGCTGTGTGGGTTCGTTTCGAAATCCCACACAGGACGGTATTCCGCCTTGATATGGATCAAACAGCGCATCGGGCTCAGCCGATCTGCAGGTCCTGCACCGCGTTCTCCAGCTCGAAGAATGTCGGCATGTGCTGGTTGGGCGCCATTTTGCGTCCGGCCTCCACGCTCACCTGCGGCGCATTGCCATGCAGATGGGCAACCAGCACGGCGCGGATCACTTCGAAATACTTGCTCTCCTCCTCGACCATGCTCTTCATCCGGCTGGCGCAAGGTCCGGCCAGCCCGTAGGCCAGCAGCACGCCCAGGAAAGTTCCGACCAGCGCGCTACCGATCATCGCCCCCAGCACCGCCGGCGGCTGGTCGATGTGGGACATCGTTTTGACCACGCCCAGCACAGCCGCAACGATACCGAGCGCCGGCAATGCATCGGCGATGGTTTGCATCGCATGCGCTGGATGCAGCTCCTCGTACAGCATCTTTTTCAACTCCCGCCCCATCACGTCCTCAATCTGGTGAGGGTCATCGGCGTTCATGCCCACCATGCGCAGGTAGTCGCAGATCATCGGACAGGCATGGTGGTTTGCCAGGATCTTCGGGAATTTCCTGAAGGCGGCGCTTTCCAGTGGCTTCTCGATGTGCGGTTCCAGCGCCATCGAGCCTTTGGTGCTCGCCAGTCTGACGAAGAAAAACAGTAAGCAGAGCAGGTCGATGTAGTCGGATTTATTGTAGTCCGTTCCCTTCAGAACCTTCCGCAACGCGACCAGTGTGTGCTTCACGTCGTAAATGCTGTTAGCCATGACGAAGGAGCCGACTGCCGCGCCGCCGATGGTCAGTATCTCAAACGGGAGTGCCTCGAGCAAAACCCCGAGGCTGCCGCCGGAAGCCATGTAGCTGCCGAACACACAGACGAGCAGGAAAACCAATCCACCGATGACGAGCATGGGCCCCGCTCAGTTTCTCGGCGCGGACCGCAACACCACGATGGTGATCCGCCGGTTCGCCGCGGCGAACGGATCGGCCGGCAGCAATGGATCACGGTCGGCATTCCCCGACACGCTGCGGAAACGGGAATCCTGCAGCCCTGCCTCGACCAACAGCCGGCGGGTGGCATTGGCACGCTCGGTGGAAAGCTCCCAGTTCGACTTGTCGCCGCCGCGATAAGGCGCGGCATCGGTATGGCCTGAGATGGCAATGCCTTCCGACAGCTTCGCCAGTACGGGGGCGACTTTCAGCAGCAGTGCGTGGGCGCGGTCCAGCAACACGGAAGACCCTGAGTCGAACATCGGCCGGTGGTCCTCGTCCAGGATCTGGATGCGCAACCCCTCCGGCGTCACGTCGATGGCAAGCTGGCTCGCGAGCGTGACCAATTGCGGGTCGGCGAGCACGGCCTGGCGGATCTGCTCGGCAGCTTCCTGGAACGCCGCCGCCTGGCGATGCTCCTGCTCGGCCCGCAGCAACCCGGCGGTCTGCGCCTGTGTCGGCGGCGCTGCCGCCTCGGTCAGCGCCGGGCCGCCGCCGGGCGCCTGGATGCCGGATTGTGGCCCGGCAACCGCCGCATTGCCGCTCGCGGTGCCTTGCTCCAGGCCGGAGTTTTGGAGGCTGTTCGGGTGGACCGGCTCCGTCGAGGCATCCGAATCGTCTTCGTCGGGGTCGGGCGGTGCGACCGAGTTGGCCGGCATGACGCTCATGGCACCCTGGTCGGAGACCATGGCGCCGTTGTCGAACGGCGTACGGCCACCGAACGGCAGACCAGTGCCTGACACGGAGTGGATCAGCGAGGCGGTCGGCGAGAAATAGTCGGCAAGGCCATGCTTCTGCGCCTCCGTGGTGGCGTTCAGCAGCCACATCAGCAGGAAGAACGCCATCATGGCGGTCATGAAATCGGCATAGGCCACCTTCCAGGCGCCGCCGTGGTGCTCGGCATCCTCCCCACCGTCGTGCTTGATCACGATCAGCGCCGACTTGTCGCCCGATCGCCGCTTGCCGCTCATCGCCGATCACCATCCGAAACCGGTGACTATCCTGCGTTCACGCGGTTAAGGACCCCTTAACAAGCGCGCCCGTTTGCCCCTGTTTGCCTGCTATTTTTGATGCGCAAAAAACATCGGTAACTCCGTCGGTTGCGCGGTTTTCCCTGTTAATCCGCGTTAAGGTGTATTAGGGTTCATTAAGGCCGCTCTGTTACCCCAGCGTTATACGGAGACCGACCATGCCACGACCCCGACGAGACGGGTCACCGCCGAGGCAGCCTAACAAGCTTCGGCTCAGCGACCGGTTTATTCGGTCCGTCGCCCCGGGACCCGACCGCGTGCTCTTCTGGGACGCGATAGCGCCCGGCCTCGCTCTGGCCGTGCAGCCCAGCGGGAGCAGGAGTTGGAGGTTCACCTACCGGGCCGGCGGCCGGCTGCGAGTGTTCACGATTGGTCGGGCGGATGCGATTGGCCTCGCCGACGCGCGCGACCGGGCGCGTGACCTCCTGGGGCAGGTGGCGCGCGGGACGGACCCGCAGGCCGAGAAGCTGCGCGGCACCAGGGCCGAGACCTTCCAGGACGTGGCCGCCCGCTACCTGGAACACGCCAAGCGCCCGGGAGGCAACAAATCCTGGCGGCAGGCCGACGCGTTGGTGACGAAGCATTTGCTTCCCCGGTGGGGCAAGCTGCGCGCTCGCGACGTCACACGCGGCGATGTCCGCGCGGTCGTCCGGAAGCTGACCGAGGGCGGTGCGCCTGTGATGGCAAACCAAGTGCTTGCTTCGGCAAGCGCCATCTTCGCCTGGGCGATCAGGGAGGAGCTCGGCGATATCGCGGTGAACCCCTGTCACGGCGTGACGCGCAACGCGACCAAATCACGGGAGCGGGTGTTGAGCGAATCCGAACTGCCGCGGTTCTGGGCGGAGTTCGACAGGGCCGGGCTTGTTCGCAGCGCGGCCCTGAAAACAATCTTGTTGACCGGGCAACGGCCGGGCGAGGTCTCCTGTATGCGCCGCGAACATATCAGCGGCGGGTGGTGGGAACTGCCCGGCGACCCGGACCTCGCACTTGGCTGGCCGGGCACCAAGAACGGCGCCGGACACAGGGTTTGGCTGACCGCACCGGTCCTGGACCTACTGGCCGAGGTCGGTGAAGCGAAGACCGGCTTCGCCTTCCCGGCTGATGAGCGCGGCGCGCGGGCGGTGGCGGGCCTGGACGGCGCGATGCGGGACACGTGCGCTGCCCTGGGCATCCTCGCGCCGGACAAGGTGACGCCGCACGACTTGCGCCGGACGCATGGCACCATGATCACCAGCCTCGGCTTTGGCCGCGACGCGATGAACAGAATCCAGAATCACCGGGAGGGCGGCATCGCCGATGTGTATGATCAGCACCAATACGCAGATGAGAATCAGAAGATCCAGGAGGCGGTGACGCGGCGGATCATGACCCTCATCGGACGCGTGGCCGGGGGAAACGTGGTGGAGTTGCGGGCGTGACGGCGGCGCCGCGAGATATCACAGACAACGACCTGACGGCGCTGGTGGCCGCGCTGGCGTCCAAGTTCAACATCCACGATCGCGATGCCCTGCGCAATTCTCTGCGCAAGGCAGTGGACGCGTACATCGCAGCGGTGACCTACACCACAGACGCGCACAAGACGGCCGACGACTGGGCGGGCGAAGACCTGGATGATTTGGCAAAGAGACTCGGTGCGGCCTTGGAGCTTCTGAGGGATGAACGCAACTTCGTGCCGTTAGCCCTTTCGCTGGCGAGGGGCGATGATGATCCCTCGGGTGATCCGATCATTACTGCCGTGGATCGCCTGGACGCGCTGACCCGCGAGACGGAGGCTGTCCGCCGCGCGGCGCTCGACGTGCAACGCCGCGGCCAGCGGCCCAAGGGGAGGCCGCGGAAGGAAGAGGAAACGCCGATCAGCCGCCGCCTGTTGGAATTCGTAAAGGAGCTGCGCCACATCTGGGAACAGACGACGGGCAAGAAGTTTAGTTGGGGATGGACTCCTTCCGACCCGAAGCACGGTCGGCCCCTCGCCTCAAGCGCCGCAATGCAGTTCGTCGAGCGGATCGTGGAAACCATCCACCCGCAGATGCTTGGCGCGCTGTGCCGCATTACAAGGCTCGTCGCGTACGGAGCAGCTCCTCCCGTTGGCTCCGGTGCCCACCATATTCATGTAAAATAGGCCGATCAGCTACCACATCTGGTAGCTAGCAGCCAGCAGCCGGAACCAACGGGAGGAGCCCCGTACGGACCCTGATGACTTGCCTAAAGTCGGCCGATATTCTAGGTATTTTCGGCATGACTTTGCGGTCGCATGTGCGCGGCGCAGTAAATACATTCCCGGCCAGTCATTAACTAACCGGGAATTTCGCAATGTCCAAGGTGATGGAGTCGACCGCGCCGACTGCGCCTACCGCCGCGGGCGGCATGTTGGATCACCCGGCCGGTGTCGGCGTGCTCGCGCCGACCGCGGCATGGGCCGGTGAAGACCCGCTCGTTACGAAGGCGGAGACGTGCCTCCTGCTGCACTCCTCCTACCCCACGCTCTGGAAAATGGTGCGGGAGGGCAAGCTAGCGCCCGGCCGATACGTCGGCTCGCGGGTCTTCTGGTTGCGGAGCGAAATCGAGGCATTCAGAGAGTCGCTGCCGCGGCAGGGAACGAACGACGCACCGGCTGGACGCACCTTTCCCGGTACGACGGCCTGCAAGGCGAGCGGGCGGAGCGGCAGGCCACGGAAGGTCGTGGAGCCGGTCGTCGTCGTCGCCGCATAAAACTTCGCCCCAGCGTGGACGGTTAGGGCGAAGCGGCAGGCTTGGAAGCAACTGGAAACAACCAAGTTTACCGCGCCGCCGCCCGAAAGTGAAGACCGCGCTGGGATCTCAAAAGTCACCGAGGTTCCGAAAATGTTCCTTTTACAGGCCCAACCTTACCCCGCGCCACCGTCGGCGTCGCGCCAGGAAGATGTGCGTCAGGCGGCGCGACCACTATGAGCGGCGGCAAGACGACGCACCTCGACGCGGCGCTCGGCTATGCCGCGCTTGGGTGGGCGGTCTTCCCCCTGGGTGTGCGCAGCAAGCTGCCGTTCATCGCCAAGGAACGCGGTGGGCGCGGGTGCCTGGACGCCACCACGGACGAGGCGGCGATCCGGCGCTGGTGGACCGAATACCCGGCCGCCAACGTCGGCATCGCCACAGGCTCAGTAAGCAACCTGTTCGTCATAGACGGCGATCCGCGGCACGGCGGCGACGTGTCCTTCGCCGACTTGCGACGCGAGCACGGCGGCGTCGGCGAGACGGTCGTGGCCACCACCGGCGGGGGCGGCTGGCACCTCTACTTCGCTGGCGCGCCCGGCATCCGGAACAGTGTCGGCAAGTTCGCGCCGGGCATCGACGTGCGTTCCGATGGCGGCTACGTGGTCGCGCCGCCGTCTGTCCACCCTAACGGTGGTTGCTACCGCTGGCACCCAGGCCATGGGCCGGAGGTGGTTGCCGTCGGGCATGCGCCACCGTGGCTGCTGCTGGCCGCTCAGCAAGCCGGCGGTAGCGGGCCGGCGGGCGCTACCGTTGCCTCGCCCGAGCGGCACCGGGACCTGTTCGCGGCCGGGGCGACACAAGGCACCCGCAACGCAGCAGTCGCGCAGCTTACCGGGTATCTGCTTCGGCACTGGGTGGACCCGCTGTTGGTTCTTGACGTGATGCGGATGTGGAATGCGGCCCGCTGCCGGCCCTCGCTGGATAACGACGAGCTGACGCGCGTCGTTGACTCGATCTGTAAACGCGAAGCCCGGAGGTGTCGGCGATGACCGAGGAATCCAATATCATCAACCTGGCCGAGGGGCGGGCGCAACGCGGCAAGAAGAAGCGTCCGGCACCCGCGACAGATCCGGACCTGCCCGTGGTCAACGTGACACCGGGGGGGCTGCCCCGCGTAGTCGATGAGGCAGAAGCTGCGCTCGTTCAGGCAGCGGGCGACATCTTCCAAAGCGGTGGCCGAGTTGTCCATGTGATTATCGACAAGATCAAGATATCCGGCGGGGGCACCGCCGATGCGCCGCGCCTTGCGGCGGTGGAACCCGCCGCTCTGATAGAACAGTTTATGCGTGCGGCTCGCTTCGAGAAATTTGATGGCAGGGCGGGTGACTCCGTGCCGTGCGACTGCCCGCGGCTTGTTGCCGAGGCCTACCTCGCGCGCGACGGCGACTGGCGCCTCCGACCGCTGCTTGCCGTGACCACCGCGCCGACCTTCCGGCCGGACATGTCCATCATCGAAACGCCGGGTTACGACACCGCGACGGGCCTGTTGTTCAACCCCCTCGGCGTGCGGTTCGCCCAGGTCCCTGAGCACCCGGATAAGGAGGTGGCGCGGAAAGCGCTCGCCTCAATCAAACGACTGTTCCGTGGATACGAATTCGAGACCAAGGCCGACGAGTCGGTAGCACTGTCGGCCGTCCTGACGGCGGCTGTACGCTGCTCGATCCCGACTGCGCCGATGCACACCTTTGACGGACCGACCGCCGGCAGCGGCAAAAGTAAGATTGTTGACGTCGCGTCGATCATCGCGACAGGGCACGAAGCAGCGGTCACCTCCACCGGCCACGATAAATATGGCGACGCCGAGTTGGAAAAGCGGGTGGTCGCGTTGGTGCTGGCCGGCCATGCGGTGATCACAATCGACAACACCGACCACCCACTCGGCGGCGAGCTGCTGTGTCAACTGCTGACGCAGCCTCTGGTCAACATCCGACCCCTGGGGGGCAGCAAGAATGTGATGGTCCCGAACACGTTCTTCCTTGCGGCCACCGGTAACAACTTGGTCCTGGTTGGCGACCTGACCCGGCGCGCCCTGGTCGGCCGGATTGACCCCCATGTCGAGCGCCCTGAGTTGCGCGACTTCAAGTTCGATCCGGTGGCGTTGGCTAAGCGGGCACGCCCTATGTTGATCGTCAAGGCCCTGACCGTCATCCGCGCCTATGCGATGTCCGGCGAGCGCCCGACCGAGACGCCGCTCGGGTCGTTCGAGGTCTGGTCCAAGATGGTGCGCTCGGCGCTAACATGGTTGGGCGAGGCCGATCCCTGCGATGTCATGGAGCGCACCCGTGGCCATGACCCGAAGCTGGCCGCCCTGCGCGCGGTCGCGGCGGCGTGGCTGGAAGCCATCGGCGCAGACAAAGGGGTGCTGGTCCGCGACGTGCGCCAGAAGGCGCAGGAAACGTTGCCGAGGGGAGCCGCGTTTGGCGATGAAGGCGACCCGGCGCACCCCGAACTGCGGGATGCGCTCCGCGCCGTCGCGGCCGGCCAGGGGGCAGAATACATCAGCCCAACCCGGTTGGGGGAATGGCTGAAAAAGAACGCACAACGCATCGTGTCCTGCGGAGCCGACGGGTCGCCCTACCGGTTCGCGGTGGACGGCACCGCGCACAGCGCCACCAAGTGGAAGCTGGAGGCTGTGCCAAAGTGATGGCCAATGGGAGGGGCTGTGGCCGAGGGGTTAGCCTGGGTTACCCTGTCCAGCAGTACCATGGAACTTACATTGCCAGTTCCGTACAGCGCTTGGCAAGGGTAACCCAGGCTAACCTAACCGCCCCCGGCCCTCCGGCAACCGAGTGTCCTTCTGGCCACCGGACGCACATCGCCGCTGGAAATCGCCGCGCCGCGCCGCTGCTCTCCAGCTTCGCGATGCTTCCGCGCCTCGCCACCCCCCCGGGCACACCCCAGCGGGACCGTCTGGACAGGAGATGTACGCCTTGACCGATCCAGCCGCTTCCATCCCCCAGCGGCGCGCGCGCGCGGCCGGTGCTGTCGCCGCACCTGGTGCCCCTGTGCCCGCCACGACCCCGCCGCGGCCGGCTGAGGCGCTGAAGCTGCGCGTCTCGGCCGAACCAGGGCCAAGTGCCCCGATGGTGAAAGCCGAAGTGGACGCCAACCCGTTCCGCAAGATAGGCGGGTCCTGGGTGACAGAGTTCAACAGCGTCATCCTGCGCGAGACGTTGGGGACGATAAGGGTTCCCGGTGGCGAGCATGACGGGCAGGATCAACGCAGCCGCGCGGTTATGGCCGCACTCATGGCGTTCAAGCCCAAGGACGAGATCGAGGGCATGTTGGCCGCGCAAGCTACCGCGCTGCACTTCGGCGCCATGGAGTGTTTCCGCCGGGCAATGATCCCGGATCAGCCTTTCGACATCGCCAGCAAGCTGCGCAGGGACGGCGCCAATCTCGCGCGTGGCATGACCGAGATGCTCGACGCCATCGCCCGCAAGCGCGGCAAGGGGCCGCAGGTGGTGCGGGTCGAGCGGGTAGTGGTGCAGGACGGCGGGCAGGCCATCGTCGGCGCCGTGTCGGCCGGCACTGGCGTCCCTGGCAGGGGGGAGGGGTAAGCCATGCCGGATCGGGCGCAAAACCCCGTGGAAGGCCGCTGTGGTGCCCGCACGCGGGCAGGAACGCCGTGCCGCCGATGGCCTATGCCCAACGGCCGATGCCGGCTTCATGGGGGTTGCAGCACCGGCCCGCGCACCGCCGAGGGGTTGGCCCGGCTGGCCGCGGCCCGGACGGTTCACGGTGGCCGCAGTGCCGAGGCTCGCGCGCTGCGGGCGCTGATCGCGCGGTTGAAGGCCAGCACGGCGCGGTTGTGCGAGGTGGTGTAAGCTGTAGCGGCGCACACAATGCCGATCCGCGGAATTTCAGCGCAATAACGCGCCCGCGCCATGGGGCTGAGCTACCCCGCGCCATGGACACAGCTCGCCTCTACCGTCCTGGTGGGGCGTTGCCAGCGGTGGGAGCCTCGAACACGAACGTCCCCACTGCCGCTTGGCCACTGAAAACCTGCCCGTCGGGCAACTGGCCGCTTACATGGAAGAATGGCAGAGCCGTGTTGTGCTCAAGCGGGGTGCCTGGAGGCACAATCACACAGCCCAGGCTGGCCGGATCGAAGTGGGCCGTGGGGGCGGGGCCATGCATCTCGGTGGCAACCTTGCCCAGAGCCCGATAGATGAGATGTTGTCGGTAGTCCTCCGTCATCAGGTCCAGGGCGAGGCGTCCAGCGTCGACAGTTGGGCAAACGAGCGCCCCACCGCCCCACCCGAACAAACCGAGCCGGCCGAACCGGGCGGCAACCATGCGTAGGTTCTCCCCGTGAGCGGGAAGTCCGGCCAGGGGCAAGGCAATCGCCGCAGCCGGGGCGCCGCGTGGTGGCAGCGGAGGAGCCTGAGGAACCGCGACCGGCTCTTCGAAGGCGTTCCATCCTGACCGGTATTCAGGCTCGCTGAGACGACGGGCATCGGTCGGAGCGAGGCGACCGTGCGCCTCGCGGCAACCTGCCACCCAAGCAGTGTTGCCGTCTGTCCTCACGCACGGGCCTGGATGACGTTCGCTTCGTTGCGACGCCCAATACTCGGCGCCGGCAAGATAGTCTCCCGTCTGACTGCCGAACCAATCCTCCCAACCCTGCCGGTCCGCAAGTCCCTGCTGGAAGGCGGCTGACGGCTGAGTTGCCGATGGCGTGGGTGCGGCAACAGATGCCGTCGAACGGTCCGTATTCGTCAACAGACCCGCGTCGGTGTTGCTGATGAAGCCGGTATCGGGCTGGTTGTTCGCGCGCTGCCATGCCGAGATGGCGGTCCGGGTCGCCGCCCCATACACGCCGTCTATGGTCGCTGTCGGTGGGAGGAAGCCCAACGCCTGGAGATCGCGCTGCAATGCCACGTGCTGTTCGACGGGACGGCTGGCTTCCTCCCGCGCAGCACCACTCAGACGCGCCAGCCAGAGGGACCGCTGCGCCACGTAGCCCTGCCGCAGGCACGCGGCGAGCGCCACGGCATCGGGTGGGAGTGCGCCTGACGGGGCGATTCCGCACTGCACCTCGGTTCGGTGCTGTGAATCAAGATTTTCCCGTTTCAGGACTTGCCAGCCGGCCGGCCCCACCTGCTGCCGCAACGCGTAGTATGCCTGCACGAATTCCAGCTCGGTTCGGGACAGGTCGGGGCTGGCGCAGATGAACTGCGCCTCCGGCGTCTGCTCGGTATTGCAGTCGAAGCTCGGGCCGATCGCACGGCCGGAGCCGACGGTTGCCGTCACCGGAACCTGCTCGACCGTCGGGAAATCATCAGCGGTCACAAATCGCTCTGGGGCTGCTGCGGCAGGGTGAGGTTGTACGGTGTTCTTAGCCTGATCTGCCTGCGCTGGTGCAGTGGTATCCTCTCCGTGATGCACTCGCGAAACAATAACTCCGATCACGGATGCAATGACGATCATCCCAACCATAACCCACCGCCACCACGGCATCGCAGGTGGGGGCTCGATGCCCGCCAGCCGCTCCGCGGCCACGGTGGTCCGCGCCTGGAGCTGGATCAGCCGGCGCCGCTGCCCGCCGCCGTGGAACAGGTAGTAGAGGATGACGAAGGGGATGGCCGGCGGGAAGACGATGCAAAGAACGATCAGCATGGCACAGTCTCCTCCCCACGTTTCCGCGCATTCGAGCCGAATACCGCGCAATTGGTCATCACGGGTGGCTCATCGCGTCGATCATCCGCTGCTGGGCTAACTGCTCTTGTGCCGACCACCGCATCAATGCGGCACCCGCGGCCTGGCGCTGCACAAACCACTGCCGGTCAGCAGCGACGATGAGCTTGGCTAAGTCACTCATTACCGCCTGACCCTGCCGCGCGCCTTCCCCCCAGGTGATCTTCCGCTCGACCAACTGCACCGAAAGGGCGGTCTCTTTGGTGTACTCGTCGGCCAAGATCGGGACCATATCCGGTCTCACGGGCAAGAGTGCATTCAAACAGTATGTTTGGCAGGAACTCACTTCACGATGTCTGGCGATAAGGAGTCTAGCGCCTTCCGGAGAAATAAAGGTCTCATCGGTCAACTGCGCCGTGGATAGACCCGTTGTGAGATCAGGGGTGTGCGGAAGCAGCGAAGCGTACTCAGGCTTGGTGATGACCGCCGTCAGGCAAGCTCTAAACTGCGCTGGCGTCTCTCCTATCGCTGCACCGGCTTGCTGTGGCTGGCGCTGCGCAGCGGTGGCGCATCCGGTCAAAACAAGCAGTGCAACGAAAAACAGGTGCCGCTGCCCTCTGCCGCGGAACAGATAGTAGAGGATGACGAACGGGATGGCCGGCGGGAAGAACAGGCATAGGACGATCAGCATGACACAGCCCCCCACGTTTCCGCGCATTGCCCAGCAGCGCCGCCTTCTGCGCGTAGCGCTGGACGGCGGCGTGGTTGGCGTACCTCAAGCGCCTCACTCTGCGGTTCTGGTGCCTGGTCCCGCTAGATCAGAGTGCCGCTTACCTTCCGAATTGCCGCCTCGCAGCGCTCCCTAGTGGCGTCGCGCAGCTTTGCCAAGCCACAGGCGTCGCGCATAAGGATAAGAGCCGCCTCCTCATCCGCGGCGCCATGGAGGACACGGCGCGCGAGCGCAGCCAGTTCCTCGATGGGCACGTCCGCGGGGTCACGCTGCTCTCCCCGCCCCGGATCGCGGAAGACCGACCAAGACGAGGGCGCAATGCTCGGCGGCCAGATGAATGCAGCTTCGGACTCCTTGGTGATTGCGCAGCCGCGGGGGACAAGGGCAAACACGGCGTCCCTGATGCGTCGACCCGTGCGTTGGAAACCGTGTGCGCGGGCGACACGCTGGGCAAGCTGCTCGTCGCGCATCGGAGCCTCGGCGCGCAGGATAACCTCGACCAGGGTGGTCAGGCGCGGAACGTAATCAATATCGTAGAAGCGCTCGGGATCGAGCCCAGCGGTGAGGTCGGGCGGCGCCGCGCTGGCAGGCGCGGTGTCCCCGGACGCCGCGAATTCTTCAGCGGATTCCGCCACCGCGGCGTTTTGCGGCGCGACTTCATGTCCAGCAGCGGCAGTGCTCGCCTCTTGCACGGCGGACCGGGCCTCTCTGGCCGCGTGGAGCATCTCATTGAGCACCGCGTGCAGTCGATCGGCTTCCCTGCGGGCGTTCGTCCACCAGTCGGTTGACCACACGCGCAGGATCCGCCAGCCGAGGTTCTCCAGCACGGCCTGACGCAGCCTGTCCCGGTCCCGGGCCGAGGCGGCGCGGTGGTAGGTCGCGCCGTCGCACTCGACGCCGGCGAGGTAGGCCCCTGGCGCGTCGACATTCACCACGCCGAGATCAACGCGGAACCCAGACACTCCGATTTGTGGGTGCACCACCCAGCCCAGGTTCCGGAGCCGTTCGGCCACGGCCGCCTCGAATGGGCTTTCGAAATCGCCGAGCGGTCCGGTGGCGGCCGTGGCGAACGCTCTTGCTCCGTGCTCTGCATAGGCGAGGAATTGCTTGAGGTGGGCAACCCCCACCGCGGAGGTGGAGGTCCGGTTCAGGTCGATGTGGTCCGCCCGCAGGCTGCCGAACACGATCATCGCTTCTCGCGCCCGGGTGACCGCGACGTTCAGACGGCGCTCGCCGCCGGACTGGTTCATGGGGCCGAAGTTCATGGACACGCGCCCAGTGACGTCCGGTCCATAGGTGAGCGAGAAGATGATCACGTCTCGCTCCTCGCCCTGCACGCCTTCAAGGTTCTTCACCAGGACGGGTTCGGCGAGGTCTTCGGAGAAGAACCGCTCGATGGATGGGTCGTCGCGGCGGGCCTGGTCGAGCAGGTTCTCGATCAGCGCTTGCTGCTCGGCGTTGAATGAGACAATGCCGATCGACTTTTCGGGGCCGCCATCCGCGATGGCGCGGAGATGGCCCACGACCTCTGCCACGACCGCCTGGGCCTCGGCCTGGTTGGTCCGGGCGCCCGCCCGCGCGTAGACACCGTCGGCGACATGCCGATAGGACACCGCGGTGTCCTTGACCACGGGGGACGGGAAGGTGACCAGCCGCCCGCCGTAGTACTGGTA
Source organism: Acetobacteraceae bacterium (assembly GCA_003164455.1). Lineage (GTDB taxonomy): Bacteria > Pseudomonadota > Alphaproteobacteria > Acetobacterales > Acetobacteraceae > Rhodovastum. Next base: position 19,003 of record PLTJ01000068.1, on the reverse strand, counting down.
GTTCGAGAATGCAATCAGCGCCTCGTAGCGGCTCCGGTAGTGCCACGTGAGCTCGATGTTGCGGATGCCCGCCCCGCGGCACTCGTCCAGGATGGATTCGAGATCCTCGGTGTCGACCTCCACCGTTTCGCCTTCGCTGTTTTCCCCGGACTCCGGAATGACGCGCTCGAAGAAGCGCGTCGGCGGGAGCTGCTTCGGGTCTCCGGCCACGATGACCTGGCGGCCACGCCCAATCGCGCCGATTGCGTCCCACGTGGGAATCTGGGACGCCTCGTCGAAGATCACGAGGTCGAACGGCGCCGCGTTGGCCGGGAGATACTGGGCGACGGAAAGCGGACTCATCATCAGGCATGGGGTGAGTCGCCGGAGAGCATGCGGCATCCGGTTGAGAAGCTGCCGCACTGGCAGGTGCCGCTGGCGCTTGGCCAACTCGTGCGTCAGCACCGCGAACTCGGAGCTTGCTGATCTCTCGGCGGCGCCAGGGACGCCTGCGATCACCCCCGCTCGGGCGAACCGCGCCGACAGGTCGAGAAGCTTTTTGTCCAGGGCGCGGAAGCGCTCGATCCGCTGCTCGTGCGCGGCCGCCACGAAGGCGCGCAGGCGTGGCAGGTCGTCCACAGCCACGCTGATCCACCAGCGCGCGTAGTTCGCCTCGAACACCCGCGGCGTGTCGGCAACGGCGACGCTGCCGCTCTCCATGGCCCTGAGAAGGGGGGCGAGACCGATGGACTCGGCCCGCTGCGTGACCCCGCGCCATCCGCACCAATCCCGCAGGAGCCTTGCGTTCCTAACCCAGCCACCGAGGTGCTCCGCGAGCGCGGTCGCCCAGTCCTCCCGCGATTCCTCCACCGCGGACTGGGGCTCCCCGCAGCACAGCGGGGCCAGCGCGGCGAGGCTGGCCATCGCCTCGGCGTAGGCGGCCCGGAAATGCTGGAGCGGGGCACCCACCGCACCCGCATTGGCCAGGAGGTCCGCGCCATCGCCGAGCAGCCGCTGGATGTGCCCCCGGAGCGCGAGCAGCGTTGTGGGATCGGGCGCGCAGGCGGCCGCGGCGGCCCTGATGCCAGTAGCCTTCTGGCCTGCTTCGTCGAGGCGTGAAAAATCTGTCTGGAGGCCCCGCCAGCGCCGCCCGAGCGTCGGTGCGAGATGCTCCGCCAGGGCGCCTAGCTCTGCTTCCTTGGCTGCCATGGCGATAAGCTTCTGGAGGTCGGGGACCGGATCCTCGGGCACATCCGCAGCGGCGGCGCGGAGGCGCTCCAGGATCGCCTTTTGCCGGGATCGGCGCGCGGGCCACCAACGTGTGGCCGCCTCCCGCCAGTCGGCCAGGAGGGACGTTAAGGGGAGGCCCTTCACATCCGGGGTCCATTGGGTCGACAGGCGGCTCGCCAGATCGGCGTGAGCCCGCGCGACCTCTGCGGCAGACCGCAGTGCGTCCAGGGTGTCCTGGGACCCGCTTGCCAGCGCCCAGGCCGCTTCCTGGGATGCCGGATCGAGGAGCATGCCCGCAAGGGCGTCAATGGCGCGGAACGCCTGGAGGGTGAGCGGCAGTTCCGCCGGGAGAGACAGCGCGCGGACCGCCGGCGCCGCCGCCTTCTGCAGGTGTCCGAGGGCCATGGCCGAGGCTCGCGCTGCCTCCACGATCGCGGCTTGCCAGCTTGGCGACCATTCGGGCCGATCGATCCCGACGAGGGCCGTGCATGCCGCGATGTCGCTCAGGCGCGAGAAGACGGCGGCCGCGTCCTCGACCGCTTCGACCAGTTTCTGGTATGCGGCCGCATCGTGGGTGTCGGCATCCGGCCAGGAAAGCGAGACATCCGGCACGCCGCCTGTCTCGGCCCGGAGGATGCAGCCGATCGCCCGGTATGCCGTCCAGCCGTTCCGCCCTCGACGATGGAGTTCGCGGACATACCCATTGAGTTCGGCGCGGAGATCCGCGCCCTCCTGATGGGCGGTGGCCCACTCGCCAGGATCGATGGTCTCCCTGGCCTCCTGGGCGTGGTTGAGCTGCTCCAGCACGGCCATCTTCGATGCCTTGACCGAGAAAAGGTCGAGGCAGAAATCGCCCAACCCGGCCATGCGGAGACGACGCTGCACAACCTCCAGCGCGGCGCGCTTCTCGGCGACGAACAGCACGCTGCGCCCCTGCGCGAGCGTGTTCGAGATGATATTGGCGATCGTCTGGCTCTTGCCCGTGCCGGGCGGCCCGATCAGAACATAGCTCTCGCCGTGCGCGGCCGCCGCCACGGCGCGCAGCTGCGAGGAATCGGCCTCCATCGGGCAGGCAAGGGTGGCAAGCATGGGATCTTCGTCAAGGGTGGCCCCGACGTAGTCCTCATGGGCGCCACCATGGCTGGACGACGGCTCCACTGCATCCGTTTCCTGCGCCCCGTCCATCAGGCGGCGGGCAACTTCGTTCGCCCGCAGCTCGTCCGCGCGATCGGTCAGGTCCTTCCACATCAGGTACTTGGTGAAGGACAGGTTGGTGATCGCGATGTCCTCGGTCACCTCCCAGCCGGGGATTTCCCGCACCTGCCTCCGGAACGCGTCGAGAATCGCGTTCACGTCGAGGCCGGAACCATCCTCGGGCAGGGCGGCTTCCATGTCGGGCAGGCGGATCCCGTACTCCTCCTTGAGCATCTCCAGCAGCGTGGAGTTCACGCGCGTCTCGTCATCGTGGGCGCGGAGGCGGAAGCCTGAGCGGACGCTCGGGCGCTCCAGGATGGCCGGCACCAGGACAAGCGGCGCCCGGTAGGGCTTGTCCTTGCCCTTCGCCTTCCAGAGCAGAGCGCCGATCGTCAAGAAGAGGGTGTTCGCTCCGCCCTCCTGCGCCGCGGCCCGCGCCGTCCGGTAGAGCTCGGTCAGCGCCCCCTGGAGCTTCTCCTCGTCCAGCGCGACAAGGAGCTCGCGCTTTTCCTGGGCATCGCGGGCAAAGGCACGGTCCGCAGCTTCGTTCATCCGATCGCGGTGGAGCACGGCGCTTCGCGGGTCAGCGCCGGACATTAGGTCCGGCCATGGCTGGAAGCGGAACGGGGCTGCCTTCGGGACGCCGCGCATCCCCGCCAGCGCGTCCTCGAGCTTGGCCGGATCGTGGCAGTCTATCGCGAGGGCCTGCTTGCCCCCCACCCGCAGGTTCAGGAGGCGGTTGCGCCCCGACAGGTCAAGCAGGCGCTTCTGCCATCGGGCGAGGCGGTCCGCGGCGCTGGCAGGGGCCGCTTCGGCATCGGGCTCGTCCTCGTCATCGCGAAGCGGAGGAGCCTCCTCGATTTGTGGCGGCCCCGCTTCCGGGAGATCGCCCGCGACGCCGGGAATTGAGATGCGGGCGTAGGTGCCGCTGGCCGACCCCATCGGCAAGATCCGCCGCTGGCGGGCACGCATCACATCGACAATGCCCTCAAACTCCCCGTCGAACTCCGCCGCAACGCGTTCGGTGCCCGCGGCGCAGGCCCTCTTGAACCCCGGGGCTGGGGACTGACAGCACAGCGTGGTCTCGAAAACCAGCAGATCGTGCAGCGCGAGGCGGGTGCGGAGGCTCGGCGCATCGCTCGCGACGGACGCCCCGAAGTCGTGGCGCGAAAGCCAGACGCCAGCGAAGGCGTGGCCCTTGGTGAGCACGATCAGCGGGCGGAGGCCGACGTGCTCCAGGCAGGCGCCGAACAGCACGGCGAGATCGAGGCAGGTCGCGAGCCGCTCATGCAGCACCTGACTCGGCGGCCTGATCCGCTGGCCTTCCCGCTCGAAGGATGGCGGCGGGTTCACGTAACGGATGTCGAGCGAGCAAACCGCGCTCCAGATCGCTGCCGCCTGTTCCCACAGCCGCTGCTTCGATGTCGCTTGATAGCCTTCCAGGCTGTCCGGCTTGCTCTGGGCACGCAGCAGGTCGGATGCCTTGCGTAGCACCACTGGCACGGCAGGGTCGTTGGGCTCAACGAACGCCGCGAGCACATCGGGAATGGCCGCGGATCCGCCCCACTCGTTATGGGCAAGGAACCGGACCTCCCGCTCGACCTCGACCAGCAGCCTCTCGCCGCACTTGGCCCTGAAGATCACGGTGCCGCGGACGCTCTCGGTGAGGCTGGCAAGCCAGGGGCCATCAAGCTTGATGTCGAGGTCCTTGAGGACGCACATCTGGCCGCTGCTCACCTGAGCGAGGCGCCAGCTTCGGCTCCGCACCGCTGGCGGGATGCTCTCGACCTCGATCTCCACGTCATCCAGGCGGTCGGCGGTGTCGTTTCCGAGGCTGAGTTCGGAGAGCACTGGAACATGGTTGGCCCAGAGCGCCACGTTGATCGCGGGCAGAACGGTGGCCGACAAGGACACGGAGCCTGGAGCCTGCGGCGCTCCCTGGGAAGCTGTCTTCACTTCCTCCCGATCACTTGGCTCCGCTTCGGTCGGGGAGTCCCTGCTGTCTTCCATAGCGGCTAGCAGCTCCGAAGCAGCGGCCGTTCGAAGCTGAGGCCGCGCACAGCGACGGGCGGCACGAATGGTCCGTGCCCGTCACAATGTCAAGCCGAATCGCCGCCAACGCAGGGGCGGGGATCGAGCCCGATCATCTTGCCACCAGCCGAGTGGCATCCGGTAGCAACGTATCCAGGAAGGCGAACCCGATGGTTGCCTCGCAAATACCCGCATAGGCATGCCTATCGTTGCCCGCGATAATCCTCTCTTCCCTGACACCGGTTATACGGGTGCCCTGGCATCCAACGCTGCTGACCCAGCGCCCGTTCAAGTAGATCTTGAAGGGACGAGCCCAGTGCTGCACTTTCGAAACGGTCCCGCTTGGATAAAGGTCCAAGTCGACGTAGGCATGCGTCAACCAAGCGAAGGTGTAGCGCGCGGCGGCAGGGCTGGGTGACCCGCGGGATAGCGGCGCGGACGGCGGGGATAGGCCGGCAGACGCTGCGGGACGGGGTGTGATATCCGCCTGGCTCTCGCTCAGGTGCCGGCGCCGCAGGACGGATTTTCCTTTGGGAATTTGGCTTGTCCGTGCCCGGCGTGAAGGCTAGCACATCGGGCGTCTCGTTATACAAACGTTACCTAGAACCGAGCGTCTAGGAGATTATTATAACGATTACATGGTATTACGCCTCATTCGCCTTTAAGGACCCCTTATCCATCACGCGACCAACGGGTCGGCATCGTCACGCAAGAACACCCCGCCCCCCGTCGCCGGTTCGCAGCCGGGCGGCACGCCTTCCGCTCGCCTATCGGAGGGCATCCGACGCAGCCGCTGTATCCGACGCAACAACCGTGCTGCCGACCTTCCGTTACGCTCCCGCCGCGCCGAGGCGCGCCCTCAGTTCGGCCGGCGTCATACCGGCGGCGCGCATCTGCCGCAGTGTCTCCGCGCGGTCGCGCTTGGCCAAGCGCTGCCCGGTGGCGTCGGTCAGCAGGGCGTGGTGCGCGTAGTGCGGCACCGGCCAGCCCATCAGCGCCTGCAGCAGCCGATGTACGTCAGTCGCCGGCTTCAGGTCTTCGCCGCGGGTCACCAGCGTCACCCCCTGCAAGGCATCGTCATGCGTCACACAGAGATGGTAACTGGCCGGCGCGTCCTTGCGCGCCAGCACAACGTCGCCGAAGCGCGCTGGGTTGCAGGCCACCGATCCCTTCCCTTCTTCCTCATAGTCCAGCGGTCCCGGCACAACCGCGAGGGCCCGTACCATGTCCAGCCGCAATGCATGCTCCTCGCCAGCGGCCAGTCGTGCCGCCCGCACCGCCTCGGGCAGACGGCGGCAGGTGCCGGGATAAAGCGGCGCACCATCCGGCCCATGCGGGGCGGCGGCCGACTCGGCCACCTCGCGAGCGATTTTTGCCCGTGTGCAGAAACAGGGATACACCAAGCCCCGCGCCGCCAGCCCGTCCAGTACGGTCCGGTAGTCGGGTAGATGCGCGGACTGCACGCGCACCTCGCCATCCCAATCGAGCCCCAGCCAAGCCAGGTCGTCCAGGATCGCGGTAGAAAATTCCGGCCGGCAGCGCCCGGGGTCAATGTCCTCCAGCCGTAGCAGGAAGCGCCCCCCGGCCTGCCGCGCCCGCCGCCAAGCGGTCAGCGCCGAGAAGGCGTGGCCGAGGTGCAAATAGCCGGTCGGGCTGGGGGCGAAGCGGGTAACGATCTCCATGTGCGGTCCGATATACAGGCCGCAGCCGCCAACCGGGAGTGCAGGCGATGCTGGACGGCCCACGCTGGGGACCTAAACAGGGACGGGCGGAGCAACTGGTCGTGCTCTGCCACGGCGTCGGCGCCGACGGGCACGACCTGATCGACCTCGCCCCGTCGTGGGCGGCGGCCCTGCCGCAGGCCGCCTTCGTCGCCCCCGATGCGCCCGAGCCGTATGACTCCGCGCCGATGGGCCGCCAATGGTTCCCTCTCTGGAACCGCACGCCGGCGCAGATGCAGGCCGGAGCGGACGCCGCCTCGCTGCTGCTCGACGATTTCCTCGATGCGGAACTGGCGCGACTCGGCCTGCCCGGTGACGCTTGCGCGCTGGTTGGATTCAGTCAGGGCGCGATGATCGTGTTGCATGCCGGGCCGCGCCGGGCCGTGACGCCACGCGCCATCCTCGCCTACTCCGGTGCCCTGCTCGCGCCGGAGCTGCTGGCACAGACGCAGTCGCGTCCGCCGATCCTGCTGGTGCACGGCGAGGCCGACGACGTCGTGCCGGCGTCCCGCTCGCGCGCAGCGGAATGCGCGCTGCGCGCCGCCGGTTTCGCCGTCGACAGCCTGTTCTGCCCACGTCTCGGCCACGGCATCGACGAAGCCGGCCTGGCCGCAGGCGCACTGTTTCTGCAACGCGCCTGCGCCGCGTGACCGAGCAGTGAAACCCGCCCCGTCCGGCTTGCGGTGACGTCAAGGCGATGCGATAAATTGACCCGGTACACTGCGGCGCACAATATCTGGCGGGGCGTTTCGGTTAACCTCCCCCAGGTCTATGGTGCCGCACCTTGGGGAGTTGGTTTTGCCTGACGGCGAACAACACTTTCCTGCGCTTGTCCTGAACGCGGACTTTCGTCCGTTGTCGTATTTCCCGTTATCCGTCTGGTCCTGGCAGGACGCCGTCAAAGCGGTGTTTCTCGACCGTGTGAGCGTGTTGAGCGAGTACGAGGTCGAGGTCCATTCGCCCAACCTGTCCATGCGCCTGCCCAGCGTGATCGCGCTGAAGGACTACATCCCAGCCGCGCGCCGCCCGGCCTTCACCCGGTTCAATGTGTTCCTGCGCGACGCCTTCGCCTGCCAGTATTGCGGCGGGCGCCAACCCACTCCGGACTTGACCTTCGACCACGTCATCCCGCGCTGCCGGGGTGGTCGCACCGCCTGGGAGAACGTCGTCACTGCCTGTGGCCCGTGCAACCTGCGTAAAGGCAGCAGGCTACCACGCGAATGTCGGATGTATCCGCGGCGCGCGCCACGCCAGCCCTCCACCTGGGAATTGCAAGACAATGGCCGCGCCTTCCCGCCGAACTACCTGCACCAGAGTTGGCGGGACTTCCTGTACTGGGATAGCGAACTGGAAAACTGAGCCGTGGCCGCGCTGGTACGTCTGCGCCACCTGTGCCTGGCTTTGCCGGAAGCCGAAGAGCGCCGCACCTGGGATTGTGCCACCTTCCGCGTGCGTGGCCGCATCTTCGCCATGCATGTTGCCGAACCGGGCGAGGCGGTGTGGTGCAAGGCCCCGCCGGGTGTGCAACTGATGCTGGTGGAGGTGGCGCCGGAGCGCTTCTTCGTGCCGCCCTATGTCGGGCGCAACGGCTGGATCGGCATCCGGTTGGACCGCACCACGGACTGGCACGAACTGGCAGACCTGATCGACCGCAGTTGGCGCATGACGGCGCCGAAGCGCTTGGCCGTCAGCACACGTACGTAGTCGCGCGGCGTCAGCCCGCGAGTGCCGCGGCCACTGCGGCAACCGCCGCGTCCAGCCGTTTCGGAGCAGGGGCGCGGAACAGTCGCAATGTCGGATACCAGGGCGTGTCCGAACGCCCGATCAGCCAGCGCCAGTCCGGCGCGTAGGGCAGCATGATCCAAGCCGGCTTGCCCATCACCCCAGCCACATGCCCCACCGAGGTGTCGACGCAGACCACCAGGTCGAGCCCATCGATGATCGCCGCGGTATCCTCGAAGCTACCGATCTCAGCATCGAGATCCAACAGCTTCGCGGTGCCGTCCCACGCCTTCGCCTGTGCCGCCGCCGGGCCCTTCTGGAGCGACACCAGGGCGATGCCTTCCACCGCTCCGATTGGCGCGAAAGCCGACAGCGCCAGCGAGCGGTTGCGGTCGTTGTTATGTGTTGGCCGGCCCGCCCAGGCGATGCCCACCCGGCGCAGCCCGAGCGGAATGTCGCGGTCCAGCCGTGCCTTCCACTGCGCCGCCAGCGCCGGGTCGGCCTGGTAAGGCGACCCGACGGGTAGGATGTTCTCCAGCGTCGTGCCGTGCAACCGCGGCAGCCCAGATAACGGGCAGAAGCAGGTGTAGGGCGGGATAAGATCCCACTGGGTGTAGATTTTCACCCCCGGGAACATGCGCCGCATGGTCGGCTCCATCTCCCGGCTGCAGGCCAGTACGACGATATCGGCGCGGCTGCGCACCCAGGGAACGTAGCGGGCGAACATCACCACGTCTCCGTAGCCCTGGTCGCCGATCAGCAGCAGCCGTTCGCCACGCAGCGGGCGCCCGTCCCACTGCTTGCGGTCGGTGGACGGCATCAGTGGGGCAGCACCCGGGATCTGGTAGCGCCATTCATAGTGCTCCCAGCCACTCGCCATTTCGCCGGTCAGCAGCAGGGCCTGCGCCATCTTCATGTGACCCTGCGGCAGATCAGGCCGCAAATCCAGGCAGTGCCGCGCGGCCGCAATACAGGCAGGCAACTCCATACGATCGTACAACACCATCGCCAGGTTGAACGGTCCCAGCGGATCGGCCGGGTCCAGCGTCACCGCCCGGCGTGCCGCCGCCAACGCGTCGTCCAACCGCCCGACCAGTCGGTACGCCTCGGAGATGTTGCGCCAGTGCACGGGCCGCGTGCCACCGGTGGCGATACCTCGCTCCATCAGCGCCACCGCCTGGTCCAGCCGGCCGCGGCGATAGGCAATGAGCCCCTTGGCGTGCAGCGAATCCGGATGGTTCGGCAGCGGCCCGAGGATGTGACCCAGCATCCGCTCCGCGGCATCCAGCCTGTTGGCCTCGATGTATTCCTGCGCGATGGTGTACACCTCGCCGATCGGCACGGGCACGCCGGGCGCGGCGGAACGGGGCGGAGGCACGGCGCGGCTGGGCGGGGCGAGTGTGGATGCGGACACGTCGGGTCCTGTCTGGTCTGGGCAGCGGGTCGAGCCACAGTAGCGGATCGTAGCGCCGGATTGAAACCGTGCCGCAGCAGCGGTAGCAAGCGCCCAGCCGACTTCCGATGGCACGTTCATGATGGCGTTGGCGTCGGGTATGCTACCATACTGGGGATAAGGGCTTCTAGAGGATCGGGTCATGACGGTCGCCAAGACGAACGGCACAGTGTCGACGCTGCGGCTTTCACAGGCCAATCTGACCGCGATCCCGACATCCATCCAGAAGCCCCGCTACGATCGGTCCAGCGTTTCGCCGGGTATCGTGCATGTGGGTCCGGGGGCTTTCTGCCGAGCGCATCTGGCCGTCTATACCGATGATGTGCTCGCCGCCGGGACCATGGATTGGGGCATCGTCGGAGCCGACCCGCTCTCGCCTGCCGTCCGCGACGCGCTACGCCCACAGGACTGGTTATACACTTTGCTGGTACGCGGCCCGGACGGCGACCGGGGGCGCGTCGTCGGCTCCTTGACGGAGCTGCTTTCGGTGCCGGACGAGGGCGAAGCGACGCTGCGGCACATGACGGACCCGCGCACGCGCATCGTCACGCTTACGGTGACAGAGAAGGGCTATTGCCAGGATGCCGCAACCGGCGAGCTGGACGAGGCCCACCCTGCCATCCAGGCCGACCTTGCGGCAACGGCGCTGCCGCGCAGCGTTCCAGGATTGCTGACCGAGGCCATTGATCGTCGCCGGAAGGCGCAGATTGCGCCTTTCACCGTTCTGGTCTGCGACAACCTCGCCCAGAACGGTGCCAAGGTGCACCGTATCGTTGCCCGCTTCGCGGCCCTGCGCGATGCCGGTCTTGGTCGGTTCGTCGCCGAGCAGATTGCCTTCCCGTGCACCATGGTGGATCGCATCACGCCGGCGACCCGCGACGAAGACCGCCAGCTCCTGACCGCTTCCTACGGCTACGCGGATGCTTGGCCGGTGGTGACTGAGCCGTTTCGCCAGTGGGTAATCGAGGACAACTTTCCCGCCGGGCGGCCACGCTGGGAGGAAGTCGGCGCCCTGCTTGTCGACGACGTGCATCCGTTCGAACTCATGAAGCTGCGTTGCCTGAACGGCGCGCATTCGGCGCTGGCCTATATCGGCGTGGTGGCCGGGTTCGATACAGTGGCCGCTGCCATGGCCGATTCCGATCTGTCGGCCTTCATCCACCGCCTGTGGGCCGAAGACCTGGTGCCGACGGTACCGCCCGTCCCGGGCACGGATATCGACCACTACACTGCGGAGCTGGAAGAGCGGTTCCGCAATCCGGCGATCCGGCACCTGACCCTTCAGATCGCCATGGACGGCTCGCAGAAGCTGCCGCCGCGCCTCATCGAGCCGGCGCTCGAACGGGTGCGTGCGGGCGGCGATGCGCGCTGTGTCGCTTTGGTGGTGGCAGCCTGGATGCGCTTCCTGTCCGGCCGGAACGACGCCGGCAATCCTTACACCGTTTCCGACCCGCTGAGCGACCGGCTGCTGCGAATCGGAGAATCCTGCGGGAACGATGCCGGCACGCTGGTGGACGCATTGTTCGCCATATCCGACATCTTCGTGCCCGAAATCGGGGCGCACGCCGCCTTCAAGACCGCCGTGACGGAGAACCTGCGCGCCATCCAGGCCGACGGGATGCGCCGGGCGCTTGCCAACTTCCTGCGCCGCTGAAGCGGCCCGTTTTTCTTCATCTCATTCTTCGAGGTCAACATGCTGCAAACCTGGCGATGGTTCGGTCCGGACGACGTCGTTACTCTGGACAACGTCAAGCAGGCGGGGGCAACGGGAGTCGTCAGCGCGCTGCACCATCTCAACACCGGCGGCGCGTGGCCTCAAGCCGAGGTGCTGAAGCGTCGCCAGCAGATCGAGGATGCTGGGCTCGTCTGGTCGGTGGTGGAGAGCATCGGCGTGGGCGAGGAAATCAAGACACGCACGGGAAACTTCCAGACCAAGATTGACAACTACAAGCAGTCCATCCGGGAAGTCGCTCGCGCCGGGGTAAAGGTGATTTGCTATAATTTCATGGCAATTACCGACTGGACGCGCACCGATCTCGCGTGGAAGCTGCCGACCGGCGGATATGCTTTGCGTTTTGATTCTGTTGACTTTGCGATGTACGACCTGTTCGTCCTGAAGCGCAAGGGTGCCGAGGCTGACTATCCGGCTGAACGCATCGCCGCGGCGGAAGCGCGCTTCAAGACCAAGACCCCGGCGCAGATTGATGCACTGGAGAAGATCCTGATCGACTGGCTACCCGCCCGCGACTTCGTTTACGACCGTGCCGGATTTTCGCGCATGCTGGACCTCTACCGGGATATCTCGACGGAAGGACTGCGCGAGCACCTGTTCGCCTTCCTGCGCGAGATCGTGCCGGTCGCGGACGAGGAAGGCGCCCGCCTGTGCATCCACGCGGACGATCCATCCTTCCCGATCTTCGGCCTGCCGCGGGTGATGAGTTCGGCGGCGGATGTGCGTGCGATGTACGCCGCGGTGCCGAGCCAGGCTTGCGGCCTGACTCTGTGCACTGGCTCGTTCGGCTCCAACCGCGGCAACGACCTTGTCGCCATGGCCGAGGAGTTCGCGCCACGGATCCACTTCGCCCATCTGCGCAACACGCGCCACGAGCCTGACGGCTCGTTCTACGAGGCCGACCACCTGGACGGCGACACCGACCTCATCGGGGTCGCCGCCGCGCTGGTGCGCGAGGAGGAGCGGCGGGCCACCGAAGGCCGCGCCGACGCACAAATTCCCGTGCGACCGGATCACGGCCACCTACTGGGTGACGATGTCGGCAAGAAGATGAACCCGGGCTACTCGAATATCGGCCGCCTGAAAGGCCTGGCTGAGATTCGCGGCGTGCTGCGGACCATCGAAGCGTTCCACGCGGGGCGCGTCAGATGATGGTAAAGCGCCACGTCGGCGCTCATTCAGTTTGTCAAACTTCCGTAATCCGTCCGGTATCGGCGTTGTCCCGATTCCGCTCCATGGCGTCTACGATCGAGTCCCGCAATGTCGACCGTCTCAATAACCTGCCCATTTCTTAACTTTCCGTTGTGCGATGCGGCGTCGCTTGGTCGTGTCCCGGCCCGTGGTGTAGGAGGCCGCTGACCGGCCTGCCGGAGCGACCGCCGAGAGTCCTGGCGGGTTGAGGACCAACGGCCGGTCAGCGACGTTCTCCTATCGCCGCAACGACGCCATGATCGACAACCGTGGACCATGGTTCGTAACCGGAATCGCCCCTCTTCTGTAGGCATCGAGTGAACGGCTGACCTGTCCGCTGGGCGCCGGTAGAATCCGTGCCCGCTCGGCATGGTTCGATAAGGACTGCCCACCGCCTCCGACCGACCCGAACATGCCGGGCGGCACGCTCTGGGCGGGCAATGGACCTTTCATCGCGGTTTCGACAAGCCCGCGGTACCAATCGGCGCGCTCCGGCGTCTGCGAGTGATAGAAGCCGGCCGCGCGCAACCACACCCGGTCGGCCGGGCCGTCGTAGAGGGAACGCAAGAAGCGCGCGGCGTAGTCGGCGTTGCGCTCCGGGTCGAATGCCGCCTCGGTGGTTGCGAAGGCGTCGGGATGGTGCTTCAGGTTCACCTGCATGCAGCCGGTGTCGATCGAAACGACATTGTGGGCCTGCTGTTGGCGCACCCATGCGACGGCCTGTGCGGCGGTTTCGAACCGGTAATCCTGCCCCTCGACATTGGCCGTCCAGGGCCAGGGCATCCTGACCCCGGTGGCGGGATCCGTCCGGCCGCTTTCGACCAGGCTGATGGCAAGCATCAGATCGGCGGGAATACCGTAGCGGGCGGCCGCCCCAAGAATGGCCACCCGGCACGCTTCGCCGGGCGAAGGCGGAAACGACCCGGCAATCGTTGCCGGGCGAACAGGGAGGTTCGGCGCCGCCACGGTGGGGACCGGCAGCGCCCGTGGGTCGGTGGCAGGGGGGAACGTGCCCGGCGGCATCCGAAAGAACGTGGATGCGGGCCGTGACGCAGGTGTCCAGATGGCAGAAGGCGGTGATCCCGCCGTCGTATCGGCCCGACACATGCCACTCGGGGTGCAGGCCAACAGGGCGGCAAGCATTGGGACAGACAGGGTAAGGCAGCGCTTGCTTGTCATGCCCGTTCGTGTTCGCACGAAACGGGCCAGCCCGGCCCCGCCAGCGCGGCGTGCCCCATGTATCAGGGGATGGCTCGGCGCCGCGCCATTGCCACCTGGGCAAGCGCCCAGGTGGCAATGGCCTCGGCACAGACCGGCAACGTGCGCGACGGGGCTCCCAGGAAGCGCTCCCACTCCGCACGCAGCGAGGTACTCACCGCCACCAACACCGGCGTGCCGGAAAGCAACGCCTCGGCAATCTCGGCGCGCATCCCGCCGCCCAGCGCCTCCTGCTTGCCAAACCGGCTCACCACGAGCAGGTCCGGGCGCGCATCAACCGCCTCGCGCAGCGCCTGTGCCGCCCGAGCCAGAGCATCGCCGTCCAGACTGCAGCTCTGCGCTTCGGCGCCAAGCGGCTGATCCAGGCGGATCCGCTCGCCGCTGGGCAGAACGAGAAGAGTAATCCGCCGCCGGCCAGAGCCGACCATCGGCCCGAACGCCTGCAGTAGGCCGCCGATGCTCAGTCCGGCCTTACGCAATGCGGCCACTGCCGCCATTATAGCGGCGTCGACATCGTCACTCCGCTCGAACACCACCGCGGCGATGCACGAGTCAGCTTGGTCGGTGTCGTTGTGCATGATGCCAAGTTAGCAGATCGGTGCGATGCGCGGCAGAGCGCACACCGTAAAACAGAACGGCCCCTGGGTTGCCCCAGGGGCCGCTCGGTCAGACCCGCCCCGCCGCTCAGAGCGACAGTCGGAATAGCGCCGCCAGCAGCAGCAATGCCACGACGTTGGTGATCTTGATCATCGGGTTTACCGCGGGGCCCGCGGTATCCTTGTATGGATCGCCCACCGTGTCGCCCGTCACGGCCGCCTTGTGCGCGTCCGAGCCCTTGCCGCCGTAGTTACCTTCCTCAATGTACTTCTTGGCGTTGTCCCAGGCGCCGCCACCGGTGGTCATCGAGATCGCGACGAAGAGTCCCGTCACGATGGTGCCGATGAGCAGGCCACCGAGCGCCACGACGCCCGTTCCCGGGCCCATCAGCCAATTGATGACGAACACCAGCACGATGGGGACGAGTATCGGCAGGAGCGACGGCACGATCATCTCCTTGATGGCCGCCTTGGTGAGCATGTCGACCGCGCGCGAATAATCCGGCTTCGCGGTGCCCTCCATGATGCCCTTGATCTCGCGGAACTGGCGGCGCACCTCATTGACGACCGATCCGGCGGCGCGGCCGACCGCCTCCATGGCCATGGCGGCGAACAGATAGGGGACGAGACCCCCGATGAACAGGCCGATGATCACGGCGGGATTCGACAGGTCGAACGCGGTCACATGACCCGTGACTTCCTCGAGCTTATGGGTGTAGTCCGCGAACAGGACCAGCGCCGCGAGTCCCGCGGAGCCGATGGCGTAACCCTTGGTGACCGCCTTGGTGGTGTTGCCNNGCGATACCGCCGGCGTTGTCGGTGATCGGACCGTAGGCGTCGAGCGCGACGATCATGCCGGTCATGGAAAGCATCGCGGTGGCCGCGATCGCGATGCCGTAGAGCCCCTCGAGCTTGTACGAGGCCCAGATCGAGAGCGCGACCGCGATCACCGGCAGGGCGCAGGCCTTCATCGAGACGCCGAGGCCCGCGATGATGTTGGTGGCCGGGCCGGTTTGCGACGCGGCGGCCACGTGCCGCACGGGGCTGTACTCGGTGGCGGTGTAGTACTCGGTGATGACGATCATCGCGGCGGTGAGCCCGAGACCGACCAGGGTGCAGAGCCACATGGACATGGCGTGGTCGCCCATGATCTTTTGCGATATGACGTAGAAGGCCGCCGCCGAAATGAGCCCTGAAACGATCACGCCCTTGTAGAGCGCGTTCATGATCTTGCCGCCCTCGCCCGTCGACACGAAGAACGTGCCGACGATGGAGGAGACGATGGAGGTGGCACCGAGCAGCAACGGGAAGATCACCGCGCTCTGGCCCATGTCCGCCATCAACAGGCCGCCGAGCAGCATGGTCGCGACCAGCGTCACCGCGTACGTCTCGAACAGGTCGGCCGCCATGCCGGCGCAATCGCCGACATTGTCGCCGACGTTGTCCGCAATCACGGCCGGGTTGCGCGGATCGTCTTCGGGAATGCCCGCTTCGACTTTACCGACCAAGTCGGCGCCGACGTCGGCGGCTTTGGTGAAGATACCGCCGCCCAGGCGGGCGAACACGGAGATCAGCGAGCAACCGAAAGCGAGGCCAATGAGGGCCGCGATCGATTTGGTCTCGTCGCCGTTGTTGACTTGCAGCATGATCGCGTAGTAGCCGCTGACCGCGAAGAGTCCGAGGCCGACCACGAGCAGACCGGTGATCGCGCCGCCCTTGAAGGCGAGGTTGAGAGCCGGTCCGAGGCCGCCGCGGGCTGCTTCGGCGGTGCGTACGTTAGCGCGCACCGAGACGAGCATGCCGATGAATCCGGCCGCACCCGAGAGAATCGCGCCGATCGCGAACCCGATTGCGGCTTCCCAGCCCAACGGCTGAGGCGCGAACCCGATGACGATGAAGAGGATGGCGGCAACGATGGCCACCGTCATGTACTGACGCTTGAGGAACGCCATGGCGCCCTCTTGGATGGCCGCGGCGATCGCTTGCATCTTCTCGTTACCCGCCGGTTGGCGCAATATCCACGAGATCAGGTACAAGCCGTAGAGGATCGCGAGAATCCCGGCCGCTAGGCCGAGCTCGATCCCGAAGGATGCTGACATTCTGGTCCTTTACAACAGGCCCGGCCGGTTGGCTAGGCAGTCGATTACACAAAGAAAGGCTCGATCGTGCCGAGCGCTTAGGAGGCCGCGTTTGGCGCAGTTCCGGCACGGTCCTGTTCCTGAGGCCCTCGTTCATAGGAGGGCGGGCTGGGCCGAGCCAACCTGCGCGCGATGGAGTCGACGGAGTTTCTGGTCGTCGGTTGCGGCCCGGCGGGCGGAACCGCGGCCCGGGAAGCCGCGCGTTCCGGCGTCTCGACCGTCGTGCTCGAGCGCGACGCGGTGGTCGGTGCCAAGCGCGTTTGCGCAGCCGGCCTGCGCCCCGGGTTTTGCGAGACCTTCGATTTGCCGCGCTCGATCGTGCATCTGGATCCGCCGCGGCTGACGCTCTCGACGATGCGCAAGACGTATGCGTTCACGCTCGGTCCGGCGCACACGACGACCCGCGAAGAGCTTGACGGCACGATCTCCGGCTTCGCGCAAGCCGAGGGCGCCGACATTCGCACGAGCGCGCTGTTTCGTTCGCTCGAACGCGATCGCGACGGTGTGGTGGTGGAATACGCCGATACGAAGGCCGGCGCGCGCAAGAAGATCCGCGCCAAGTCCGTGTTCCTCGCGCAGGGTTCGACCGCGCGGCTCGACGACGTCGATCCGGCGTTCCGGTTTCCCGAATGGCGCGACGGCATCATCACCTGCATCCAATACCGCGTGTATCCGAAAACGCCGGCGATCGATGCGGCGTACGAAACGCTCGAGATGCACTACTATCGTAGCCCGCTCTCGGGCGAAACGATCATCGCCTGGATGTTCCCCAAGCGCGATCATCTCTCGATCGGCCTGGGCATGGGGCCGAAGATCAACGGCGCGGCGCTGCGCGCGGAACTCGATTGGTTTCTGCCGCGCGTGCAAGCGCGGCTCTTTCCCGGCGTCGGCTACACGGTGCGCGAAGAAGGCAACTTGCTCTACGGCGGACAGCCCCGGCCCGGAATCGCGAGCGATCGCGTGATGGTCGGCGGAACGGCGGCCGGGCTCGTCGACGCGACGACCGGCGAGGGAATTTACGAAGCGGCCATGACCGGCCGCTATGCGGCCAGCGCCGTGCATGCGGGAAAACGCGATGTCCGCGATCCCGCGCCGGCCTACGAACGCGCCACCAAACACGCCTTCTACAAGCGGTTGCGCCATCGCGCGAAACTGATGTCGTTCCTCGAACGCAAGCCCGACCGGTTCGACGTTCTCTTCCGTCAACTCGAAGGCACGCCGCGCTTCGCCGACCTTTTGCAGCACGATCGCAACGATTACACGCGGCGTCAGTGGCTCTATCTGTACGCGCAAGCCGCGCGCTTCGGGCTCCGCGCCGCGTTTGCCTGAGTGATCACCTTCGTTCTGGAGCGCTGCCTGCGGCTTGTGTTGGTGCTGCTGGCGATCACGTGCGTCAGCTTCCTATTTTTGCACCTGATCCCGGGCGATCCGATCGCGATCCGTCTGGGCGAACATGCGAGCCCGCAACAGATCGCGTTCCTCACGCACGAGTACGGTCTCGACCAGCCGTGGTGGGTGCAACTGGCAAAGTATCTGGGCGCGCTCGTGCACGGCGACCTCGGGACGTCGATCGCCGACACGCAGCCGGTGGCGCAAACGCTCGCCACGCATTTTCCGGCGACGGTCGAGTTGACGTTCGGTGCGATGCTGGTGGCGGTGCTCGTCGGGATCCCGGTTGGGGTCTATGCTGCGGTGCGGCAACGCTCGTTCGCCGACGCGTTCACCATGAGCGCTGTTTTGCTCGGCGTGTCCATCCCGGTCTTTTGGCTCGGCTGGATGCTGGTCTATCTCCTGGCCGTGCTGCCGGCGCGCGCCGGCTTCGATCTCTTCCCGATCTCCGGCCGCATCTCGCTGCTCTACGACATCCCGGCGCACACCCACCTGATCGTGATCGATGCGTTGCTCGCCGGAAACGGACGCGCCGCACTCGACGCACTCTGGCACCTCGTTCTGCCGGCGATCACGCTGGGGACCATTCCGCTCGCCATCGTTGCCAAGATCACGCGGGGTTCGATGCTCGATGTGCTGGCGAGCGACTACGTGCGGACCGCGCGCGCCAAGGGACTTAGCGAACGCCGGGTTGTGGTGCGGCACGCGCTACGCAATGCGCTCGTGCCCATCATAACGGTCCTCGGTTTACAGACCGGTCTCTTGCTTGGCGGCGCCGTCCTGACCGAGAGCGTCTTTGCTTGGCCGGGGGTCGGGCGGCTGGCATTCGACGCCATTTCGAATCGCGATATGCCCGTCATCAACGGCTGCGTGCTGCTTTTTGCGACCGTCTTCGTGGTCGTCAACACGGTCGTCGATGTGCTTTACGCCCTGGCCAATCCGCGCATCAGGTATGCCGGTTAGGCGGCGTTTCTAACCAAATCTGCGAGAAACGTTAACCGTATCACGACAATCTAGTGCCTCTACGACGGGGGAACTGCCCTGGGTAAACGAATTCTATGGCTAGGTCCGAACTCGTCTCGGAGTGTCCCGTGTGAAAGCTACTCGCGAAACCCGGCGATACGTTATTGCCGGCGCAGAACTCAGCCGGGAAGAAATCGTCCACAAGTATCTTCACCTGGTGAAATACGTGGCCGGTCGCATCTCGATCAACTTGCCCCCGAACGTCGAGATCAACGACTTGATCAACGATGGCATTTTGGGTTTGATCGACGCGATCGAAAAGTACGACGATGCCCGCGGCGTCAAGTTCGAAACGTATGCGATCACCCGCATCAGCGGCGCCATTCTCGACGCCCTGCGGGCCCTCGACTGGGTTCCGCGAGCGGTGCGGCAACGCGCCCGCGAAC
>PLTJ01000446.1 GCA_003164455.1 Acetobacteraceae bacterium | reverse complement strand
GCCGGCTCGACCGCACCGGCGCGCTCCGCTTCGTCGTGACGGAAGGCCGCATCGTCGACGTCAAGCTGGACGGCGATATCGGGCCGGTCGGCAGCAAGGTGCTGGGCATCCTGAACCACCTCACTGAGGTGACTGCAATCGATGTCGCCACGCTGGAACGCTACCTGTTGCTCGCGCAGGACATTCCCGGCGTGTCGATGCAGACCGTGCTGCGCCCGTCGGACACCGATCCCGGCGCTCTGACGCTGATCGCGCAGGTAAAGCACACCCCGGTTTCCGGCCTGGTCACCGCCGACAACCGGGCATTCTACAAGACCGGTCCGGAGCAGGGGCTGGCGGTCGTACGGCTGGACAGCATGACCTCGCTCGGCGAGCGCAGCGAATTTTCCTTCTACCGGTCGTTGCTGAACCCGACGCAGATCTTCGGCCAGGCGGCAGTGGAGTTTCTGCCCGGCACGACGGGGCTGCGGGTGCGCCTCTATGGCGGGTCAGGCAACACGCTGCCGTGCTGCGATCTGCGCGCGATCGGCTATGACGGCAACACGACGGTGTTCGGCGGCGAGGTCTCCTATCCGCTCATCAAGGCGCGCAGCCAGTCCCTTTCCCTCGTCGGCGCCTTCGACGCGACCGAATCCGAGGTGACGAGCGAGCGCACCACGTACGACAGTACGCGGGTGCTGCGCGCCGGCGCCGACTATGCGTTGCAGGACACCTTGCTCGGCGACGGCAGGCCGGCCGTGAACCTGGCCTCGGCGCGGGTGTCGCAGGGCATCCCCGGCCCATGGCTCGGCGCCTCGCGCTACGGCGACATCGATGCGGGGCGGACGGGCGAGCGCTTCGACTTCACCAAGTTCAGCGGCGGCGTCAGCCGCGAGCAGACGCTGTTCGTGCCCTGGGACGGCGCCACGGTGAGCCTGCTGGACCTGGTCACCGGCCAGGTCAGCAACAGCCCACTCCCGCCGGCGGAGGAATTCTATCTCGGCGGCTCCATCTTCACTCGCGGCTTCTATTCCGGCGAGGTGGCCGGCGACAACGCCCTGGCGGTGACCACCGAGCTGCGGCTGAACACCGGCTTCGACACCACCCTGTTCAGCCACGCCTTCAATGTCGGGGCGCAGTTCTACGGCTTCTACGACTGGGGCCAGACTTGGCAGAACTTGGCAACGGACAAGTCCAGCATCGTCGTCCGCTCGGCCGGCGGCGGGGTGCGGCTGACGGTGACGCGCAACGTGGAAATCGACGTCGAAGGGGTCGCGCGGCTGACCCTCAATCCGACCAGCGCCCCGTCCGGCACGGTGAAGAATCTCCCGGCGCAGGCCTTCTACTGGCGCCTGTTGGGGCGCTTCTGATGGCCATGAGACTCAGCCTGCTGCTCTCCACCGCACTGACGGCGGCGCTGGCACTGCCGGCCCAGGCGCAAGCCGGCGCGCCGGCACAACCGCAGGGCGGGCAGGTCGTCGCGGGTGCCGCCAGCATCGCGCAGACCGCCGCCGTCACCGCCATCACCCAAAGCAGCGAGAATGCCGCCATCAACTGGCAGAGCTTCACTGTCGGCAGTGCCCAGACGGTAACGGTACAGCAGCCGAATGCGCAGGCGATGTTGCTGAACCGGGTGGTCGGTCCCGACCCCTCGGTGATCGCTGGGCACATCACCGCCAACGGCGGGGTAGCGATCGTCAACCAGTCCGGCGTGGTGTTCACCCCGGGTTCGCAGGTCGACGTCCAAACGCTGGTGGTTTCGACCGCTAACATCAGCAACACCAACTTCATGGCCGGCAAGCTGGCCTTCGACGTGCCGGGCAAACCCAACGCCGCGGTGGTGAACCGGGGCACCATCACGGTCAAACAGGCCGGGCTGGCGGCGCTGGTGGCGCCCAGCGTGCGCAACACCGGGCTGATCCAGGCCAAGCTGGGGCATGTCGTGCTGGCCGGCGCCGAGGCCGCCACGCTGGATCTGTACGGCGACGGGCTGGTGTCGATCGACGTCACCAAGCAGGTCACGCGCGCCCCGATCGGGCCGGGCGGCAAGCCGGTCGAGGCGCTGGTAACCAACACCGGCACCATCCGCGCCGACGGCGGCACGGTGCAACTGACCGCGGCGGCGGCCGACGGGGTGGTGCAGAACCTGGTCTCGGCAGGCGGCACCATTTCGGTCAACGGCGGACGCGGTGCCGGTGGCACCATCACGCTGACCGGCGTCGGCGGCTCGATGGTGATCGAGGGCGCGCTGACCGCGACCGGGGCCACCGGCGGGACGGTGCAGGCGGTGACGGACGGCGCGGTGACGGTCGCGGCGGCCTCGCGCCTCGACGCGTCGGGGCGGCATGGCGGCGGCACCATCACCCTGGGCGGCGGCCAGGCCGCCAGCGTGACGGTGGCCAAAGGCGCGGTGCTGAAGGCCGACGCCACAAGTAACGGCAATGGCGGCCGGGTCGCCGTGGTCGGCCGCAACAGCGCCGTCGTCAACGGCACGATCAGCGCCCGCGGCGGCAAGCGCGGCGGCAACGGCGGTACGGTCGAGATCTCGGCGGTCTCGGTGGGCATCACCGGAAGCATCGACACGTCCGCGCCGGCCGGACAGGTCGGGACGATCCTGCTCGATCCCGATTTCCTCACCATCGTGGACGGAGCCGCGGGCTCCGGCTCGCAGGATCCCACTTTCGTCGCCAACAACGGCACGGTGCCCAACAGTGCCCCTCCGGCGGGATCCGACACCATCACCGACCAGGTGATCAGCGCCTTCGCCGGCAACGTGCTGCTGGAGGCCAACCAGTCGATCACGGTGGCCAGCGGCGTTCACGTCAATCTCACCAGCGGCAGCGGCCAGAACCTGGTGCTGGAGGCCGGCGGCACCATCGCGGTGGCCGCTGGCGCGACGCTGCGCGCGTCCGGCAACGTGGTGCTGGAGACCGGCGATGCGGTGTCCTTCGTCCCGCCGGTCGCCGCCGCCAACCCGCTGGTGCAGATCGATGGCACCGTCGCCTCGACCCACGGGGACGTGTTCATCAACGCGGGCACCGGCGGCACCATTGCCATGGGCGCGGACGGGTTGGTCAGCGTGGCCGGCTCGGGCAACGCGCTGATGTCGCTGGTCGGCGATGCGCTGGAGCTGACCCCCGGGGCACAGCTGAGAGGCCTGACGCTGGAGCTTGCGCCGGCCACCATGGGCACGACGGTCACGCTGGGCAGTGCCGGGCTGGCCACCCTCGACGGTATCGAGGTCGCCACGCTGGTGGTGGGCGGTGCCGCCGTCCCGGGCGGTTCGGTGCCGGTGGTCAGTGCCGGCACCATCACCGTGGCCGGCACTTTCGATGCCACCGCTGTGGAAGCGCTGGAGCTGCTGGCCACCGGGGCGCTGACCCAGACGGCTCCGATAATCAATGTCGGCCTGCTGGCCGGCCAGGCCGGCACGATTTCCCTGACCAATGCCGGCAACACCATTTCCGGCCTGGGTTCGCTGTCGGCCTCGGCGGGCGGGCTGGCGGTGGCGAGCACGATCCCGGTCACCGTGTTCGGTCCGCTGGCTGCTGGCGCGGGCAATGTCTATTTGTCCGCGCCGGGCGTGACGCTGGATAGCGCGGTGACGGCGAGCGGCCAGATCGGCTTGCAGACCAACACCCTGTCGGTTGCCGGCGGGTCGCTGACCGCGCCGCTGGTGGAGCTGGCGCCGCTGACCGCCGGAACGATGGTCAGCCTGGGCGGGCCGGGCGGGCTGTCGCTGGCCTCAATGGCCGGCATTTCGGCCACCACGCTGCGCCTGGGCGGCATAACCGCGCCGGGCGATCCAGGCCCGACCACCACTGCCGGCGCCATTTCCATCGCCGGCGCCTTCGACGCTTCCGCCGCCGCCACTCTGGACCTGCGCACCACCGGCGCGGTCACGCAATCGGCGGCGCTGACCGAGCCAGGCACCCTGACCGGCAGCGTCGAGTCGCTGACACTGACCGATCCCGCCAATCGCATCGGCACGCTCGGCACCTTCGCCACCGTCGGCACGCTGGCCTTGAACGATGCCGGTCCGACCATGACCGTCGCCGGCCCGGTTGTGGCGGACGGTTCGGCCACCCTGACCGAGGTGGGGACGCTCACCATCGCCGGCAGCCTCGCCGCCGCCGGCATCACGCTCAGCGCCGCCGCCATCGATCTGCCGGGTCAGGTCGATGCCGGCACCTTCACCCTCGCCCTGCTGTCCGGCGGCAACATCACCGAGACCGGCTCGCTGGCGGCAGGCACATTGACCGGCAGCGCCGGCGGCAGCGCCGAGCTGGCCGGCAGCAATCGCATCGGCACGCTGGGGAACTTCGCCGCCGGGGCGGACTTTTTCCTCGATGACGGCGCGGTGGCGGCGGCCAGCAGCACGCTGACCGTCTCCGGCGCGGTGGCCGCCGGCACCGCGCCGGCCGCGGGCAGCACGCCGAACACGCTGGCGATCGATGCCACCGGCCTGCTGTCGATCACCGGCAGCGTCACTTCCGGCCGCGCCGGGGCGGGGTACCGCGGCGGCAGCGTGGTGCTGAGCGCGGCCGACCAGCCCGGCGGCACGACGGGTGCGCTCGCCGTGTCGGGCAGCGTCGCCGCGGTAGGCAACGGCACCGGCGGCGCCGACAGCATCACCGTGACCGCCCCCGCCATCGCCATCGGCGGCACCCTGTCCGCCACCTCCGACCTCGCCCATGCCCTCCCCGGCCTGGTGACCTTGCAGGCCGACACGCTGACCATCGGCGGCACGGTGAGTGTGCCGGACGGCATGGTGGCCATTGCCCCGCTGACCTTGGACGCGCTCGCGGTGGCGGCGGCTCCGGTTGCCGGGTCGCTAACCCTCGCGCCGGCCGACCTGCAACGCATCGGGGTGACCGGCACCGGCGCGCCTGGCGCGGGATCGGGCGAGCTGGTGCTGGGAAGCCTGGACGGCGCCACCGCCAGCGTCGGCACGTTGTCGTTGCAGGCGGCGCTGGCCTTGCCCGGGCTCACCACGCTCGGCCTGTTCAGCCGTGGCGACCTCACCCAGGACGCGGCGACCCCGCTGACGGTCGCCTCTCTGGTCGGTCAGGCCGGTCAGATCGCCCTGCCGGCCGCCAATGCCATCGCCACCATCGGCCGCGCGGGTGTGCCCTTCGCCCCTGCCGGCACGCCGGCCTATGCCGGGCTGACCGCCAGCGGCGACATCGATCTGAACAACGCGGCCGCGCTCTCGGTGGGGGGCCCGATCGGCCTGGTCTCGGGGCTCGGCACGGCGTCCCCCGGCGCCTCGCTGACGCTGACCGAGAGCGGCACGCTGCTGGTTGACGGACCGCTCGGCAATTGCGGCACCGGCGCGCTCACGGTCAGCGCCGATGCCATCACCCTCGGCGTGACCACCGCCCCCACCGTCTGGAGCCTCGGCGCCGCCACGCTGACGTCGACCGGCGCGCTGGTCGTCCAGGCCGGGGTGTTGGACGGCGCGGGGATCGCGCTGGGCGGCACGATTTCTCAATCCGGCGGCGTGATCGCTTCGTCGGGATCGCTGTCGCTGGCGGGGCCGTTCACCCAGAGCGCCGGCACGCTGATCGCCGCCGGGGTTCTTTCGCAATCGAGCGGCACGGCCGATCTGGGCGGGGTGGCGGCGGCCGGGTCGGCCGCGCTCGGCGCCACGACCGTCTCCGGCATGCTGACCACCGGCGGCGATTTGTCCGCCGCCGCGCTGACCGTTACCGCTGGCACGGTGGCGGCGGGTGGCGCGCTGACCGTGGGCAGCGGCACCGGCACCGCCGGCACGGCCAGCGGCACGGCCACCACCGGCGGCTTCGCGCAGAGCGGCGGCACCGTGCTGGCGGGCGGCGACATCACGGTCTGGTCCACCGGCACGGCGGTGCAGACCGACGGCACCCTGGCCGCCGGCGGCACGCTGTCGCTCACCGCGGCGGGCCTGGCGCAGGGCATGGGCAGCAGCGGCGCGGCGCTGATCTCCGGCGGCGCGGCGGTGCGGCTCTATGCCGCGTCGGGCGACGCACGGCAGGGCGATTGGGGCACGCTGGCCGCCGCCGCCGGCGGCATCGCCGTGCAGGCGCCGACCGGTGACGTGACCGTTTGGAACATCGCCCCAGCCGCCACCCTGACCGGCGGGGCGGCGGTCTCCCAGGCCTTCGTCTGCGCGGCCGCCTGCGCCGGCATCCCGGGCGCCCTCACGGCCGGCGCGCCGGTCAGCCTGGCGGGCGCCACCGGTCGGGTGGATGTGGCCCTGCTCGGCAACGCGATCGACCTGTTCGCCAATGCGACGCCGGGTTCGGCCGCGCCGTTGGTGCTCACCGCCGGCACGCTTTTCCTCATCTCCCGTCTCGACACCACCGAAGCCCTGGGCAGCCCGGTCATCGATGCCCTGCTGGTCACGGGCAGCGCGGGTCTGTCCACTCCGGCGCTGCCGCCGGACTTGCAAGCGCCGGCGTCCTGGGCGCCGGCCGCCAGCAGCGCGGTGCAGTTGGGGGGGCTCACCGGCGGCGGAACGGTGGCGCAGACCGTAACCAACGCCAACCGCATCGCCACGTTGGGTCCCTATGTCGCCACCGGCGGATTGTCGGTCACCGACGCCACCGCCTTGACCGTAGCCGGCCCGGTGCAGGCCATCGGCGATGTGGTTCTTGCCGCCGCCGGGGCGTTGAGCGTGCCCGGGTCGGTTGCCGGCGCCGATGTCATGCTGGTCGCCAACGAGAACCTGCTGAACGCCGGCGCCGGCAGTACCGCCGCGCCCGCCGGCCTGACCATCGCCGGCAGCGTGCTGGTCCCCACCGGCACGCTCGAGCTGAACGCCGAGTCCGACATCGTCGAAACCGGCACGCTTGCCGCCGCCGTGCTGACCGGCCGCGCTGGCCTGCTGGCCGCCGACACCGCCCTGCCACCGAACGAGCGCGTCGATGTGATCGGCTCGGTCAGCCTGACCGGCACAGCGAGCGGCGAGGTTTCGTCCAACACGCTGGGCAGCGTCGGCGCGTTGCTGGCCACCGGCAGCATCGCCCTGGAGGCCTCGCCCGCGTCCGGCACGGTCACCCTCGCCGGCCCCATCACCGCCGGCTATGGCGGCCTTGCCCCGACCTCGTCGGTGACGGTGCGCATCGGCGATGCCGCCGGTGGTCCTGGGACACTGGCCGTCGCCGGCCCGCTCGCCGTGGGGTCCGCCGGCGGGGCCATCGTGCTGGCGGCCAGCGGCGACGTGACCGTTACCGGGCTCACCACCGCCGGGACGTCCGACACCCTGGTCACTGCGCCGGACAGTATTGCCGTGTTCGCCGGCCGCGGGCTCGACGGTACCGCCCTGGGCGGCGGCGCCTTTACGCAGTCCGGCGGGTTGGTGGTGGCCGGGGGGGTCAGCATTTCGGCGCCAGCCGGCATGACGCTGAACGGCGGGCTGGTGCTCTCCACCGGCACAATCGGCATTGTCGTGCCCGACGGTGCCAGCACGATCACCGGCGGCCTCATGATGGCCGGCGGCAGCGGCAGCGTGCAGTTGGCCGCACTGACCCAAACCGGTGGGACCGTGAGTGCCAACGGCAGCATCGCGGTGGCCGGTGCGCTGGCGCAGTCCGGCGGCACGCTCGCCGCCGCGGGCGACGTGGTGCTGGGCGCGCTGATGCAATCCGCCGGCACAGTCAGCGCCGGCGGCATGGTGGCGATCGGCGCCGGCACCGGCATCGCCGGGGATATCGGCAGCAATGCCACGTCCGGCGGCTTCGAGCAGACCGGCGGCGTGCTGGTGGCGACAGGCGATATCGCCATCTGGACCACCGGCACCGCCAGCCAGTCCGCCGGCACGCTGGCCGCCGGCGGGCAGGTGGGACTCACCGCCGGGGGCGCGCTGAGCCAATCCCATGCGGGGCTCCTCTCCGGTGCCGGCGGGGTCGCCCTGCTGGCGAACGGCGGCGACGCGGCGCAGGACGCGACCGCGCTGGTCGCCGGCGGCGCCGTCACCGTGCAGGCCCCGGCCGGCGATGTTTCGTTCGTCAACGTCGCCCTGGCCGGGACGGTCGCCGCCGCCGCGGCCTCGATCACCGCTGCCCCGGTGGCGGCACTGGCCGCGCCGGCGCCGGCGGCGCAAACGGCGTCGAGCCGGGTCACCGTCACGCTGGCCGGCGACACCATTTCCATCCTCCGCGATCTCACCGCCGGCCAGCTCACGCTCACGTCCAGCGCCGCCACCCAGCAGACCGCCGGCACCGTCATCGATGCCGATACGCTGAGCGGCAGCGCCGGCTCCGCCACGCTCGGCACGCTGGCCGACCCGTCGGGGGCGACGGAACTTGGCAGCAATGCCAATCGCATCGCCGTGCTGGGCGATTATGCGACCACCGGCGCCCTGTCCCTCACCGACGCCACGGTCCTGACGGTGACGGGTCCGGTGCAGGCCGGAACGAGCCTGCGCATCGGCACGGCCGGCGCCTTGAGCGTCACCGGCACCATCACCGCTGGCAACGCGTTGCTCCTCGCCAACGAGAACCTGTTCAACCCGGGCAACCCGGTGTCCGCCGCGGCCGCCGATCTGGCCATCGCCGGCAGCGTGGCGACGGCCGGCACGCTGACGCTCTGGGCCGAGCGCAACCTCGACGCCACTGGGGCCGTCGCCGCCGCGCTGCTGACCGGGCGGGCCGGCGTGCTGGCCGCCGACACCACCCTGCCCCAAAATTTCCGTGCCAACCTCGTCGGCAGCGCCGACCTGACCGGGGCGAACACGGTGGCCACGCTGGGAACCCTGCTGGCGACCGGCGGCGTCGTGTTTGCCGACACCCAGGCCAGCGGCACGCTGTCGGTGACGGGTCCGGTGACCGCCGGCGACGGCACGCTCGCCGCCTCGGACGCGGTCCTGACCGTCGCTGGCAACCAGGTTGTCACCGGCATCGTCTCCGCCCCGGCGGGCAGCGCGAGCCTCGAGGCCACCGGCGACGTCACCCTGACCGGCGGGGTGGTGCGGGGCAGCACGGTGATCCTTGCCACGACCGGCGACAAAATCCTGAACAGCGGTCTGATTGCCAGCACCGGTGCCGGCATCGACCTCACCGGCGGGGCCACAGTGATGTATGGTGGCACCATCAGCGCCACCAGCACGGGGTCGCTGACCACCGCCGCGCTGACCCAGGACGGCGGCACCATCAGCGCCAACGGCAGCGCGGGCCTGGCCTCCCTGACCCAGTCGGCCGGCACGCTCGCCACGGTAGGCAATATCGCCATCGCCGGCGCGCTGAGCCAGTCCGGCGGCACAGTGAGTACCGGCGGCACCCTTTCCCTGGGCACCGGCACCGGCACGGCGGGGCTGGGCGGATCGGCCGCCTCCGCCGGAGCGTTGCAGCAGACCGGCGGAACGCTGCTGGGGAGCGGGGACATCGTGTTGTGGTCGGCCAGCCCCGCGGTGAGCCAGCAGAGCGGCGTGATCGCCGCCGGCGGGCGGGTCGGCATGACCGCCGAGGCTGGCATCGCCCAGCAAGGCGGCACGATCTCCGGCGCCGGTGGCGTGGCGTTGCTGGCCAACACCGGCGACCTGACGCAGGACGCCACCGGCGTGTTGGCCGGGCCCGCCGCCACCGGTGCCGGGCCGGGCGTGATGGTGCTGGCCCCGCAGGGCAATACCGACGCCGTCACCGTGCTCCTGGCCGGCGCGGTCGGCACCGCCACCCCGGCGAGCACGGGCAGCGTGGCGGCGGTCTCGCTCGGCCCCCTCGGCGCGCAGGCCGCCGCGCGCGTCGATGTGCTGCTGCTCGGTGACAGCATCGTCCTCGACAAGAACCTCACCGCCGGCACGCTGGGCCTGTATTCGCTTGGCGACACCCAACTGGACGCTGGCCAGGTGATCGATGCGCTGGTGCTGCAGGGCAGCGCCGGCTGGTCCACCGGCTGGTCCGTGCCGGCGGCAACCGGCTGGACTGGCGCGCCGCTGGGCTGGACGGCGGGGACGGGCAGCGCCGTGCTGGGCAGCACCGGCGTGCCGCTGACCACCGCCGATCAAACGCTGAGCAGCCTCAACCGCATCCCAACCCTTTCCAGCTACGCCGCCACCGGTAATCTCTCTTTCGCCGACGCCGTGGCGCTCGACGTGACCGGTCCGGTGCAGGTCGCGGGCAGCGCAACGCTGGCCGCCGGCGGCACGCTCACCGTCGCCGGCAGCCTCTCGGCGGCGAATCTGCTGCTGATCGCGAATCACGCTCTGGGGAACCTGACGGTGCCCGCCGACCTGCTGCTGCCCGGCACCATCGTCGCGCCCGGCACGTTGGAACTCTGGGCCGAGCGCAACCTGACCGCGACCGGGCCGATCACCGCCGGGGTGCTGGCGGCGCGGGCCGGCGGGCTGGCGGCCGACACCACGCTGCCCACGAACTTCCGCCACGACCTGGTGGGCACCATCGCCCTGACCGGCAGCAACGCCATCGCCACGATCGGCCCGGTGCTGGCCACCGGCAACGTCACCATCGACACCGCCACCACCGCGCTGAGCGGCCCGGTGGTGGCCGGGTATGGCGGGCTGGTGGCCGCGCCGTCGCTCGACCTCCAGGTGGCGGGCGACCTCACGGCGACCGGCCAGGTCACCTCCCCCGGCGGCACCGCCACCATCGCCGCCACCGGGGCGATCACCCTGACCGACGCCCTCGTCTTCGCACCCACCTCGGTCGCCATCACCGCCGGGACGGCCTATGCGCAGACCGGCGGCACGGTGTTCTCCGACTCCGTCACCGTCGCCGCGCCCGCTCGCACCCTTGACGGCGGCGCCATCCTCGCGCCCGGCCCCGCCGCGCGCATCGACCTGGCGGGCGGTAGCACGACCGTTACCGATGCCGGAGTCATTTCCGCCGGCGGCGCCGCGGCGCTGGTAAGCTTCGGCACGCTGAGCCTGGCCAGCGGCACGGTCGCCTCGGCGGGCGCGTTGCAGGCCGATGCCGTGGTGCAACAGGCCGGCACCATCGCCGCCGTCGGCAATGCCCAGTTCGGCAATTTGCAACAGCAAACAGGCGGACTGCTCGCCGTCGGCGGCAACCTGACCGTCGGCACCGGCACCGGCACCGCCGGTCAGGTCGGCAGCCAGGCCGCCACCGGCGCGGCCACCGCCGCCGGCAGTGTCGATGTGGCCGGTACGCTGACCCTGTGGTCCGCCGGCAGCATCGGCCTGAGCGGCACCGTGCTGGCCGGACGCGTGCTCGCCACCGCCGCCACCGGCATCGACCAGAGCGCCGGCACGCTGGTCGGCGGAACCGGGGTGGCGCTTCTCACGACCGGTGGCGATGCGGTGCAGGATGCCCCCTCCGGCGCCGTGCTGGCGGGAGGCGCGACCGATGGCGTGGCGGTGCGCGCGCCGCTGGGTACCGTCTCCTTCGGCAACATCACCTTGCCCGGCGGCACGCTGCCGGCGCCGCCGTCGGTCTCGCTGGCAGCGCCGTCGCTCACCTGCACCGCCTGCACGGTGCCGCTGCCATGGATCGGCACCGTTCTGCCGGCCTCCACCGTGACAGTCCCGGCACCGGTGCTGACCGCCCAGCCCGCCACATCGGGAATCCCCGACGTGACGCTCGCCGGCGCGACCATCCAGCAGGACCCGCCACAGGGGCTCACGGCCGGCACGCTGTCACTGTTCGCCACGCACGCCATCGACGAGCAGGGTACCCTGGTGGCCGACGTGCTGACCGGCACCGCCGGGCTGGCGCAGCCCGCGGAGGGGTTGAGCGCCACCGACCCGGCGGCCTGGGTGCATCTGGACGGCAGCGCCAACAGCATCGCCACCCTCGGCGACGTCACCAGCACCGGCGTGCTGCGCCTCACCGACGCGCAGCCGCTGGCGATCCCGGACAGCACCATCAGCGCGCCCCTCATCCGCCTGCTCGTCACTGACGCGATTACCATCCAGGGCGGGGTGTTCATCACCGGCGGCGAGACGGGCCTGCCCCCACGCGGCGGGCTGGCGACCGATCCAACCGATGCGACCTACACCGACGACAGCCAGCGCGGCCTCTATATATCGTTCACCGGCACCACCGGGCAGGTGAGCCAGACCGGCCTGACCCAGTTGCAGCCGATCGGCGCCCTGCCCGCCCTGCTGCGCATCGACCTGCCGTTGGGCACCTCGAATAGCGTAAGCTTCGACCCCCGGAACGGGCTCGATTACGGACTGTTCGGGCGCACCGCCGCGGTGTTCCTGCACCTCGGCGACGGCTGGGCCAGCGGCAACATCAATGTCGGCCAGCTTTCGGTGATCTATGCCTCGGTGCCGCCGATACAAACCAGAATGACCGGCACGCTGCTGAGCGCCGAGGGCGTGGTGATCGATAGCCAGCTCGCCGCCTCACTGGCGAGCATCGGCACCAGCAACGGCCAGTTCCTGCCCAGCGGCATATTCCAGCTGAACGGCTGCGCCTTGACCTCGTCGGACTGCGTGATGATGGGGGGACATGACAGCGTGCCGGTGCAGTCGCCGCTCAGGCCGATCGACTTCGGCAGCCCCCTCGATCCGAACGAGGACCCCGACCTGCTGGCGCCCGACATCTCGGATCGCGATTACTGATGCGCGCGTTTTGGCTCGCCCTTCTGCTCGCCGCGTGCGCCGCGCCGCCGCCCACGGCGTACCTGTCCACGGCGGCGCACGAGGCCGCCGCACCGGTGCCGATCGGCAGCAACACCGTCGGCGAGGCNNGAGCCCCTGGCGCACGGAACTCGACGTCCGCTACGCCTGCGGTGCGCCGACCGCCACCACCATCCTGGGCGACGCGCCGACGGCGCTGCTGCAATGCACGCGGCGTAACGGCGGCTGGCCGCATGTGGCCCTGGTGGTCGCCATCGGTTCGACCATCTGGTTCGCCGACGGCGTGCTGCCCGCGCTGCCCGTGATCGAGCGCGCCATCGGCGTGCTGTCCGGCCGCAGCCGCGCCGGGACGGTGTTGCCCTCCGGGGCCAATGCCTTGCTGGCGCAGCGGCTGGCGGCCCGGGCTTTCTCGTCGGGCGATGTGGGGCAATACGAGGCGCTGACCCACCAGGCCGAGCTGGCCAATCGGGAAGGCGACTCGCAGGCCGCCGGGCAGGCCTGGGCCGCGGCGTTGGCGCTGGTGCAGAAAGCGCAGGGAGCGAACGCGCCGGCCACCGCCACGCCGGCCATGTCGCTTGCCCTGCAACTCTCGAATCAGGGCCGCTTTGCCGAAGCCGACGCCTATTTTGCCCGCGCCGGCAGGGTCGCCGAGCTTGAGCCCGATCCGACCGCGCCGGCACGTCTGCTGCAGTACCGTGCCATGCACCTGGTCAACCAGGACCACCCGCGCGAGGCGCTGGCGCTGTTCGACCACGCCGAGCGTCTGTACGGCGCGCTGGTGCCGGACAGCCTGACCTCGCGGCCCCACCCGCGCCCGCCACGCAGCACCTTCGAGATGGCCCGCCTGGCGGCCGCCGAGGACGCGCTGTCGGGACTGGAACGCTACCCCGACCCATTCTCCCGCCGCGCCCTGCTGGGGGTGTTGGAAACCCGGCGCAACCGGGCCTGGGCGCTGCGTACCGCCGGCGATGATGCCGCCGCCGCCGTGGCCGTCCAATCGGCCGAGGACTACGCCCTGGCCAACGGGCTGTTGCAGCCGGGCATCCTTGCCTATGTCTATCGCTCCGCTGGCATCGTCGCCGCCGTCGGCGGGCGGAGCGGCGATGCGCTGTTCCAGCTCGATCGTTCCGCCCAGGATTTCATGCGGGCCTATCCGCGCACGCGCCCGCTGGCGGAGACCCAACTGCGCCGGGCCGCGGCCCTGGTCCACGACGGCCGGCGGCCGGACGCCCTGGCGGCCTGCGAGGCGGCGGCCACGATCCTGCGCGGGTTGCGCGAGGGGGTGGACCCGGTGCTGCTGGAGCCCTGCCTGACGCTGTACGCCCAGGCCGCAACCGGAGCCGACGCCCAGAACCGATTGGCGGCGATGTTCGAACTGGCGCAGCTCACCCGCGGCAGCGTGACCAGCCAACAGATCCAACAGGCGGCGGCGCGGCTGACCGAGAACGCCCGCGATCCCGCCGTGGCGGCGGCGATCCGCCGCCTGCAGGACGGTACCGCGGAGCTGAACGACCTGTCGCGCGCCCGTGCTGGCGCCACCGCCGCCACCGCCGCCGATCTGGATGCCCGCATCGACGGCGCGCGCGCCGCCGTGGCCGATGCCGATTCGGCGCTGCAAGCCGCCTCGCCCCAGTACGGCCAACTCGTGCAGCAGGTGGTGCCGGCGAGCGCGGTGCTGGCGCTGCTGGCACCGGGCGAAGCCTATGCCGGCATCACGCTCACCGACGCCGGCGGCTGGACTTTCCTGCTCCGCAACGGGCGTATCGCGGTGGCGCCGGTGGCGGGTAGCGCCCGCATTGCCGCCCTGGTGCAGCGCCTGCGCGCCGGTCTGGAACCGACCGGCAACGGTTTGCCCCCGTTCGACGCCGACGCCGCGCGGGCACTGTATGACGCCACGCTCGGCGGCGTGGCCGCTGCGCTGGAGGGGGCTCGTGCGCTGACCGTGGTGACCAACGGTCCGCTGCTGTCGGTGCCGTTCGGCGTGCTGTTGACCGGGCCAGCCGATCCGGCACACTTGGCGACGGCCCCCTTCCTGATCCGGCGCATGGTGGTGACGCACGATCCCTCGGCGGCCAATTTCGTGGGCCTGCGCCGGATTGCCGGCGGCTCGCGCGCGCCGCGTCCGTGGATCGGCTTCGGCGATTTTCGCCCGGCCAGCCCCGCGCAGGCGCAACGCACCTTCCCCGGCCCGGACTGCGCCAACAGCGCCGCCCAGTTCGCCGCTCTGCCGCCGCTGCCGCAAGCGCGGCGCGAGCTGGAGGCGGCACGCCTGCTGACCGGCGCCACACCGGACGACGAACTGGTCGGCGCCGCCTTCACGGTGCCGGCGCTGAAGCAGCGCGACCTGAAACAGTACCGCGTGCTGCATTTCGCCGCCCACGCCCTGCTGCCGGCCGAGCTGTCCTGCGAGGCCGAGCCGGCGATCGTCGCCTCCACCCCGGCGGACGCCGCGGACGCCTCGGCGGCGCTGCTGACCGCCTCCGTGGTGACGGGTCTGGACCTCGATGCCGACGCCGTCATTCTCTCGGCCTGCAACACCGGCGGCCCCGGCGGCGTGCGCGGCGAGAGCCTGGCCGGGCTGGCGCGCGCCTTTCTGTTCGCCGGCGCCCGCTCCCTGCTGGTCACCCACTGGGCAGCCGAGGACACCACCGCCGCCTATCTGGTCGCCACCACGCTGAACACCTGGCGCGCCCATCCGGGCGACGGTATCGCCGCGGCGTTGCGCAGCGCCCAGCTTTCCCTGCTCGACGACCCCGAGATTCCCGCCGTGCGCAAGCACCCCTCGCTATGGGCGCCTTTCGCCATCATTGGAGAAGGCGGGTCCCCCGCCAGCGGCGCGTGAACCTGGGCAAATACGAACTGCAAGGCGTGCTGGGCCGCGGCGCCACCGGCACCGTCTACGCCGCCTGGGACCCGGTGATCGCGCGACGCGTGGCGATCAAGACGATCCGTCTGCCCGGCGGCGAAGACCCCGAGACGCAGGCGGCGCTGGCCCGCTTCCGGCGCGAGGCGCAGGCCGCCGGACGGTTGGTCCATGCCAACATCATCGGTGTCTATGATTTCGGCGAAACCAGCGACGTCGCCTACATCGTCATGGAACTGGTTGACGGCATGGCGCTGCGCGAGGTGCTGCGCCGGCGCGGCCGGCTGCCCGCCGACGAGGCGCTGCGTCTGGCCGACCAGATCCTGGTCGCCCTGGAATACAGCCACGCGCACGGCGTCGTGCACCGCGACATCAAGCCGGGCAACATTCTGCTGACCGCTGACGGGCAGGTGAAAATAGCCGATTTCGGCATCGCCCGCATCGAGGGCGGCGGCCACACCCAGACCGGCCTCACCCTCGGCACGCCGGCCTACATGGCGCCCGAGCAGTGGCGCAACGCGCCGGTCGACGCCCGCGCCGACGTGTTCGCCGTCGGCGCGCTGCTGTATCATCTGCTGACCGGCGTCCGCCCGTTCGAGGCCGACAGCCCGGCCGCCATCATGCACCAGGCGCTCGCCGTCGATCCGCCGCCGGCCGCCTCGCTGGCGGCCGGCATCCCGCCGGCGCTGGACGCCGTGCTGGCGTGCGCGATGGCCAAGGCCCCGGGCGCGCGCTACGCCTCGGCCGAGACTTTTCGCCTGGCCCTGCAACAGGCCAACGCGGCGGCAGCCGACGATACGATGGTGTTGCGCGCCCCGCCGCCGCCCCGGCGCCGCCGGTGGCGGCTCGCCTCGGTGCTGCTGGCGCTCGCCGTCGGCGGCTTGGGCCTGGTGCTGGTGCGCCCCCACCCGCCGCCGCCCGCGCCGGTCGCGCTCAGCCCGCAAGCCCGGTTCGCCGACCTCATCGCGCGCACGCCCTGCGTCCTGCTGGCCGGCCAGGCCGATGCCGCCCATGCCAGCGTCACCGGCCTCGGCAGCGCCGCTGGGCTGGCGACGATCCACGCCGCCTTCGACCGCATCGCCGGCCCCGGGGGCACCTGGTCCGCCCGCGCCATCCCGGCGGCGGCCGCCTATTGCCAGGCCCTGGACATCCTGCGCGAGACCACCCCGCCCTTCGACTCCGCCCAGCCGGTGCTCGGCCTGCGCGTTCCCTCCGATCACGCCGACGGCGTGCTGCGTGACGGCGAGCCGGTGACGCTGACGATCACCATGGCCGATTTCGCCGGCTGGATGCAGGTGGACTACCTCACCAGCGACGGCATGGTCTTTCACATGCTGCCCCGCCGCGCCGGCGACCAGGCGATGCCGGCCCACCGCTACCAGCCCGGCCGGCCCTTCACTTTGTTCGAGCCGGAAGGGGCGTTCCGCGGCTGGGTGGTAGGCGAACCCTATGGCACCGACCTGATCCTGGTAACGGTGTCCGACCGTCCCCTGTTCGACACCCCCCGCCCCGACGACGAACACGCCGAGGATTATCTTCCCGCCCTGCGCGCCGCTCTCGCCGCCAACGCCCGCCGCTCCGCCTGGGCGGTCGCCGTGGACACGGCCGGGAAGTAAGCATTGTAGCATTGTAGGGTGGGTAAGCGCAGCGTAACCCACCATCGCAACGCGCCGAGGCACCATCTATGTTGTTAGCATAGAAAGGTTGTTCTTTCTTAGAAGAAAGAACCAAAGAATTTTTATTCGTTAAGTAGTGTACGGAGGAAAAGCGCAACGTCTTCCGTCGTCACCGGAGCCGGGGGTGTCGGTCAAAAACCCCTTGCATCGCACCTCATCGTGTGTTAGGAATATATTCGTGACGTCTGCTCCCCTCCCGGCCCCGGTCCAAGCCTTCGCCCCCGACTTCGCCCGTCGGCTCGCCCTCATCCTGGCCACTCTCAGCGCCGTTATCGCCCGCCGTTTCCCGCGCGAGCCGCGCCTCGTCGGTCTCATCATCCCGCTCTGGCGTCGCATCAACCGCGCCGCCCGCCGTTTCGAGCACCTGATGGCCCGCCTCGCCGCCGGCACTCTGCCGCGGCACCGCCGCTCCGGCCGCGGCGGTCATCGCAGCGCCACCGTGCTCCCCGGCGGCCGTTTCTGGCTCATCCGCGCCCTCGGCTCCGAGGCGGTGGCCTGTGCCACCCAACTGGCGGCCCTGCTCGCCGAGCCCGCCGCCGCCGAACTTCTCGCCCTGGTTCCCGCCGCCGGGCGCATCATTCGCTCGCTCACCCGCCTGCTCGCCATTGGCGCCCGCCAGCGCCCGGCCCGCACCGTCCCCGCCCCCGAGCCCTCGCCCTTCGGCAAGGTCGCCTTCCGTTCCCAAGGCTACACCTGGTACGAGGTTTCCACCCCGCCCGCGAATCCCGCCTGACCCGCCCAGCCCAACCGTGCCCTAATTGTTCCTGTATCGTATTCACTAACCGTGCGGCGGCATTGACCCCTTCCTTTCGCCCCCGCCACTGCGGTGCTAACATCGGCCACGCATGACCGACGATCTTTCCCCCAACCTCGCCCTCTTGCCGGCGGGGCTGCGTGATTTGTTGCCGCCCGAGGCCGAGACCGAAGCGGCCTCGGTCGAGGCGATCATGGACGTTTTCGCCGCCCACGGGTACCAGCGCGTCAAGCCGCCCTTGCTGGAATTCGAGGACGGGCTGCTGGCCGGCACCGGCGCCGCCATGACCGACCAGACCTTCCGCCTCATGGACCCCGACAGCCACCGCATGATGGGGCTGCGCGCCGACATGACCCCGCAGGTGGCGCGCATCGCCACCACCCGGCTGGCCCATATGCCGCGNNCTGATCGGCCATGACAGCCCCGAGGCCGACGCCGAGATCGTCCAGGTCGGCGCCGAGGCGCTGGCCGCCCTTGGCCTCACCCGCATCTCCTTCGACCTCACCCTGCCGCCGCTGGTGCCCACCCTGCTGGAGGAAGCCGGCCTGCCGCCGCCGGTCCGCGCCAGCCTGAGCCGGGCGCTGGACCGCAAGGACGCCGCCGCGGTCGCCGA
>PLTJ01000350.1 GCA_003164455.1 Acetobacteraceae bacterium | reverse complement strand
CGGTTCTCGATGCCCCAGTGTCCGCGAACGCCGTGGGCAAAATTTTCGGCATCCAGTTTGGTCGAGCAAAGGTAATAGCGCGTCTGCTGCCCGATCTTGTCGCCCCGTTCGGTCTCGCTGCTGACCATGCCGATCATGGCGAGACCAGGGAAGACCGGTTCTCCTTGAGCGAGAGAAGGTAGTCGCCGCCGCGGTCGATGATGGTCTGGGCGATCTCGGTCTGCGTGCCCATGGCGTCGATGGTGACCAGCGCGCCGGTCAGTTCCAGACGCTGCAACAGCAGCGGGATGGCGGTGATCTCGTTGGACTTCTCGGCAACCGCCTCCTGTCCCAGCACCACCAGCAGAATTTCCGGCAAGGGGTACAGAACCTTCGCCACCTGACGGGGATCGCGAAGCGCGGCAAAATGCGCCAGGAAGGATACCTGCCTCGGCTGCTCCATGCGGGCCTCCACTCTTGAGGCCCCCCATCAAGCGCATTTCACGCTGCACCGGAATCCCCCACAGGTTCACTCGATTGCCCTGCGTCGGATCGCGGCGACGGGGATTCGTGCGTGGTTGCAATTCGGGGGGCATTGGCGGTAACTTCGCGTAGAAGTGGTAGGGTGGTGCCGGAGCCCAAGGCAACTGGGATGCGGCGATGGAGGTACAATGGGTTTACCGTTACGGTCGGGAAGCCGGAGCATGCTTGATAAATCCAGCAAGGCCGAGGCCAGCGAGTTGGTCTTGGCCACCTACGCGGCGCTTCTGGAGCGCAGGCTGATCGTGCCTTCGACATCTTCGTCTTATTTTGCGGTCGATCAGCACTTTTTTTTCTCGATCTTTGCGCAGATCATCGCGAATATATACTTCGATGAAAGTTGGTACCTAACCAAGTATCCGGATATCCAGGAAGCCCTCAAGAAAGGTGTGGTGAGCAGCGCGCGCCATCACTACCAACGCTTCGGCTTCTACGAGCACCGGTTGCCCTACAAGATCGACATCCAGGAAGCATGGTACCTGGAAACGTATCCCGACGTGAAGAAAGCCATCGAACGGCGGGATTACGCGTCGGGACAGGAGCATTTCGAAACGGCCGGCTTCCTTGAGGGCCGCCTGCCCTATCCCAATTTTGCGCTGCGCCAGGCCGAACCAAACGACCTGGAATCTTGAGCTGGATGAGGCCCCATCGACCGGGTTCACACGCAGATGCAGCGCCCGGCGAAGAACGACCGGGCGGGAGCGGGTGCCATTGTCCGCCGCCGGCTGGGGTTGCTCCGGTAATACCCGTCGCGCCGCCATGGCCTGTGTCGTAGCGAGACGCGCGGAAGAAGTTCCGGAGAGAAGCTAATTGTTCACCAACGGGCACCCGGCTATATCCGGGACAGGCTGGCTGGAGCATTGCAAGTGAGCGACGAGGTTGCGCGCATCCTGGGGCAAACGAAGCCGGCACCATCGCTAAAGCCGGCCCCATTGCTTCCGCAGGGTACCGGGGGCCTGGAAGGCTTTGACGAGGCGGATTTCAACGAGGCCGGCTACCTGCGCCGCAACCCCGACGTTATCGAGGCGCTTCGGCGAGGTGAGTTCAAGACGGGCTATCAGCACTACGCCCAGTATGGCATTCGCGAGGGACGTACCGTGCCCGGGGCGCCGGTCGAACGACGCGACGCCCTGATCGCCACGATCTCCGGCGGCAGTGAGGAACCGGACCCCGGAGACTTTCGCTGTGCTGTGGACACCGTCATCGTGGCGCACCGTGCCGGCGTTATGGTGATTGGCTGGGCCGATGATGCCTCGACGGCCATTGATTGCGTCCGTGTGATCAGCCGCGCCTGGCATCTGGTGTTCCGCGGCGCCAGCTTGGTGCGCGTGCGCCGCCAGGATGTCGAGGCCGCCTTGGGCGGTAACGTCACGCATCCGTTCGGCTTCTTCGGCTTCGTGCACGCGCCCGATCTGGTCGACATGGCGGATGGCTGCACAGTCGAGATCTGGCTCAAGAACGACAGCATGGTGTCGCTTCAGCAGCCAATGCACCGCGTCGGCGAGATTGAACTGCGCAACCTGGTCCTGGGTTACCTCGCCGGCGCCGATTTTTTCGGCAACCAGCAGATCGAAGGCGCTGCCGCCGTTGATCGCGGACTTGGCAGACACGTTGTCGCCTTCAACCGCGCCATCACATCGCGGATCACGGGGGCACCCTACGTGGAGCGGTTCGGCACGTTGCACCGCCAGCCGCGCGGTTCGATCGTCGTCTGTCTGTACGGCAAGAGCGAATTCCTGGCGGTGCAGAACTGCCTATTCGCCGATCGCCCCGGTATTGAGGACTACGAGTTCATCTACGTGCTGAACAGTCCCGAACTCGGCGAGAAGCTGCTGCGGGAGGCACGTGCGTCCACCATGACCTACGGTCTGCCGCAGACCGTCGTGGTGCTGCCTGGCAACGCCGGCTTCGGCGCGGCCAACAACGCCGGGGTTGTGGCATCGCGCAGCTCGCGGATCCTCAATGTCAATCCCGACGTGTTTCCGCGCGACCCGCGCTGGGCCGCCCGTCACACCGCGCTGCTCGATGAGCGACCGGCGGAGGAGACCAGGCTGTTCGGTGCGGCGCTCTACTATGACGACGGCTCGCTGATGCATGGCGGCATGTATTTTGAAATGGACACCGGCATCTCGTTGCGCGGTGGTGACTTCCACCCGGAGCGGGTTGTGCGCACGGAACACTACGGCAAGGGGGCGCCGGCCTGGGCCGAGCAGTTCGTTCGCCCGCGCCCCGTGCCAGCCGTCACCGGTGCCTTCATGTCCTCCGATCGCGCTTGGTACGAGACACTCGGCGGCTTCAATGAGGACTATGTGTTCGGCCACTACGAGGATGCCGATCTCTGCCTGAAAAGCCTGCAACGCGGCACACCCTCGTGGCTGCAGGATCTCCGGCTATGGCACCTCGAGGGAAAGGGCTCGACCCGTCAGCCGCAGCATGAAGGCGGCTCGCTGGTGAATCGCTGGCTGTTCTCCAGTCTCTGGGGCGAGACGATCATGGATGGCCTGCTCGGGCCGGCTCCGACGCATCCCGCGCTGGCCATGCCGCCGGTCGGCACCGCCGCCTCGACTGAGACCCCGGCCGCGGAGCAACCGGCACAAACCGGATCGAAGCGCTCCAGGCGGCAGCGACGGGCCGTGGGGAAAACCCCATGAAGGTCCTGCTGATCAGCGTCTTTCACCCGGAGTTGGTGCGCGGGGGAGCCCAGCAGGTCTGCTACGAGCTGTTCGAGGGGCTGAAGCAGACTCCCGGCATCGAGCCGATCTTGCTTGCGGCCATCGATCCCAGCCACACGGCGCTGTACAAAAGCGGGGCCCGCATAACCGGGTTTGATGGCCGGGAAGGCGAGTTCCTGTTTCTGAGCCGCGAATACGACTACTGGTGGCACAAGTGCTCGGATCCGCGGATGATTGAGGCCTATGTGGAATTCCTGAAGATTGTCCAGCCTGATCTGATCCATTTCCATCACTTCCTGCTTCTGGGTTTTGACCTGATCGCGGTCACGCGGCGTGTGTTGCCGAACGTGCGGATAGTTTTTACACTTCATGAGTTTCTCTCGATATGCGCCGCCGATGGGCAGATGCTGCGCAAGTACGACCACTCGCTCTGCACGCGGTCTTCACCGGTGCGCTGCCACCAATGCTTCCCCGACCGCGGGCCCGAGCAGTTCTTCATGCGCGAATTGTGGGTGAAGCGGCACTTCGATGTGGTGGACATGTTCACCACGCCGAGCCGGTTCATGATCGAGCATTTCGTGCAATGGGGCCTCGACAGGGCCAGGATCACGCATGTGACCGACGGCCAGCGCGACTACAACTTCCGCCACGAGACCGCGGCGCCGCGGCGCCAGCACAACCGGTTCGGCTTCTTCGGGCAGATGGTCGACAACAAGGGCCTCTGGGTGATCGTCGAGGCCGTGCGGCAGTTGCGTTCCGAAGGCTTTACCGACTTCATCCTGGAGATCAACGGCGACAACCTCCGCTACGCATCGGAAGCACGCCGCAAGGAAATAGAGGAATTCCTCGCCGCCGAGGAGCAGCGCCCGCTGGACGAACGGATCGTCTTCTTCAAAGGCTCATACGATATGGAGCAGTTGCCGCAGCGTATGGCCCGCGTCGACTGGTGCATCGTCGCCTCGGTCTGGTGGGAAACCTTTGCGTTGGTCATCTCCGAGGCGTGGATGTTCCACCGCCCGGTGATTGCGTCCAACATCGGAGCCATGAAGGAGCGGATCAGCCACGACGTGGACGGCCTGCTCTTTGCCGCCAGCGACGCGCGCTCGCTGGCCGAAACCATCCGCCGTGCGGCCACCGAAAAGGGGCTGTGGGAGAAGCTGGTCAAGGGAATCAAGCCCCCGCCGACCCGCCAGGCCATGGTCGACGGATTTCTCGAGGTCTACCATGGCCAGTGAAGCCGGCGGCGATCCGGGCGAGCGTCGGGCGCAAGGGCGACAGCCACCGTGACCGGATCGCGGTTCTTCTCGACCGAGGCGGGAGGAAGCACAAAGCCTTTCAGGGAAAGCACGTCGAAATACGCCCCCCAAGGTTTCTCCGGCTTCATCATGGAGACCGACGGCGAGAACATCCGCTGGGCGCGAGGCGGTGGGAGTCTTCCTGGCCGCCGACCGGGAGTTGCGCCCGGAGGAACGGATCGTGTACTATAGTGATGGCTATCACGACGACGACCTGGGCAGCCGCATGGTGCGGGTTCGCGATGTGAGCCAGTGGTCGCGTTTCTGGCCGGTTGCAGTTTTCGGTAAGAAGGATTTGACGGCATGACAGAGGCGGGCGACGACCTGAGCGGTAGGCTGAGCGATCAGGTCAAGAGCGCGATACTGTCCGCCTTGCATACCAAATATATCAGCATCTCGTCGCATATGGACTACCCGACGGGTAATGCATACCAGGCACTTTCGCTCGGGGACGAGGTGGTCGGCGGCTATCGCCAGGACCGTTCGAAGCTCTTCGGCGTGTTTGATTTTACCGGACGGCGCGTATTGGATTGTGGATCCAACCTCGGGGAACTCAGCCGCCTGGCGCGCGACCGCGGGGCGGCGCTGGTGGATGGGATTGAGTATGACAACTACTTTGTCCAGATTGCGCGGCTGATCAATGCCTATAAGGGAACGACGCGCGTATCGTTCTCTCAGGGTGACCTGACCGACCCGTCCGTCATCAATGACACCTATGACGTGACGATGGCGTTTTCTGTCTTCCCCTACGTGCTGCCGGTTATGGAGAAGATCGCCGCGGTGACGAGCGAGGCGCTCGTGCTGGAAACTCATAACATCACCTCGGACCTGCTCAAAGTTTATATTGAGCCGGTGCGAAAGTACTTT
Organism: Acetobacteraceae bacterium; assembly: GCA_003164455.1. Taxonomy (GTDB): domain Bacteria; phylum Pseudomonadota; class Alphaproteobacteria; order Acetobacterales; family Acetobacteraceae; genus Rhodovastum. The sequence goes on along the minus strand of PLTJ01000350.1, from coordinate 388 downwards.
CCGCATTACACTTTTGTCGACTATACGGATTTTGGCCGTGGCGAGGGCAAGCGGGCTGTGTTCGTCTTTGCCAAGAGCCAGAGCACGCTGCTTGGCGGCGGCATCCTGCGTTCCACCATCGACGTCGAGCGGTCCGAGTTCGGGTTTCTGGATCCGATCCTTTCGCTGGCGCGTGAGATCATTCCGACGCGGGCGCATACGCGTGCCGACCTGGAGCACTTCATAGCCGCGGCCCCTGCCGAAGGCGACGACATAAAAAAACTCACGGCCGGGCGGAGCTACTGGATCGAGATGATAAGGGGATACCTTCAGGCCAGCCAGGAAGGTCGCGTGACGATCGACAATATCTATGTGCAGTTCCTTCGGCGCATGCTGACCGAATACAACT
>PLTJ01000371.1 GCA_003164455.1 Acetobacteraceae bacterium | reverse complement strand
CCTCATTCCAGTCGCATTGGTGGCCGCGGGGCAGTGGCGCTGCATCGCCGCAGCCTGCGCCACCACAACGGTGCTCGTTGTCGTCACCAGCAGCATTTTCGGTGGAACTATTTGGTTGGAATGGCTGAAAGCGTTCCCCGGCGATGCAGCTCAGTTTTATACGATGCTGGCGAACAATAGACTCATGCCGACAGTTGAAGGCGATCTGCATACGTTTGGAATTTCGCAGGGAATGGGATTCGTGGTTCAGGCGATCGTCGCTTGCCTCGCTGCTTCTCTGGTTTTCTATTCTTTTCGCCGCTTGCCGAGTTCACTCGCAATAGCTGTGCTTTGTGCTGCAACATTGTTGTCGACTCCATACGCCTTCGTCTATGATCTGCCTTTACTGACTGGCGCGGTCTTACTGTTCGTTGCCTATCGAATTTCACACGGACCACCATTCGGCCTGCCGGAGATCGGGTTTCTGATCCTGATACTGGTATTCCCCGCGATAATGGTCGTGGGCGGCATCCATGCGCCGATCAGTTCGGCGGTGGTTGGGCTTTTCATTGCACACATCCTGATGACCCAAAGAGCGCGCCAGCGTTGTTCAATCGGCACGGCAGGCTCGGGCGCGTTCGCCGTCGTTGCCCTGGCCATGCGTGAGTAACCGACCACCCTGGCATGCCGACGTCAAGGTAATCGCCCATCCACTCTCGATGGCAACCATCTGCCCCTGTTCACAAATCCCCGTATCCGCCCGGTGAGCCTTGCGATTATCCCCAGCAAGCGTTGACTTGCCTCCGTGGAGTGGTCCGGGTGGACTGTCAGGCTCCGGACTCAGAACGAGGTGATGACGCTGATGCCTGGGTCGCCCGAGGTGCCCATGCGCATCAGCGCGGCGGGCGCATCATCGAGGGCAATGCGCTTTCCCAGCAGCTTCTGCGGCTGCAGCTTGCCGACACGCATCATCTCCATCATCGCCGGATAACGATGCGCCTGCATGCCGTGGCTGCCCCTGATCTCCAGTTCCCAGCCGACAACACGGTCCATCGGCAGGGCTGGCCGGGAATGCTCGGCCAGCAACAGGCCGACCTGCACATGGCGTCCCCGCCGGCGGAGATTCATGATGGAGTTGAAGGCCGTAACGGGATGGCCGAGGGCATCGATCGACAGATGCGCGCCGCCGCCGGTGACCTCGCGCACGGCTCCGACGACATCGGTGCCGGCGCTGGCATCGACCGTCGCAGTGGCGCCAAGCGTGCGGGCAAGCGCCAGCGCCTCCGTCTTCACGTCGATCGCCACGACATTCGCGCCCAGAGCCGAGGCGATCATGATGGCCGAGAGACCAACCCCGCCGCAGCCATGCACCGCTACCCATTCGCCCGCCGAAACGCGGCCATGATCGACCACGGCGCGGAAAGAGGTGGCAAAGCGGCAGCCCAGACTGGCCGCCGTCGCGAAGTCCAGTTCGTCGGGAAGGCGCACCAGGTTGTTGGCGGCGAAGTCGATGGCGACATATTCGGCAAAGGAGCCCCAGGCCGTGAATCCTGGCTGGAACTGCCGCTCGCAGACCTGCTGGTTGCCCGAACGGCATTCCGGGCAGGTGCCGCAGCCCGCCACGAAAGGCACCGTCACGCGCTCGCCCAGCTGCCAACCCGAGACGCCCTTCCCGAGGGCGTAGATGGTGCCCGCCAACTCGTGGCCCGGCACGTGCGGCAGCACGATATCGGGATCATGGCCCATCCAACCGTGCCAATCGCTGCGACACAGCCCGGTGGCCTCCACCTTGACGACGACGCCGCCAGCCCCAGGCGTCGGATCGGGCACCCTGCGCACTTCCGGCGCCTGGGCGAAGCGTTCGAAGATGACAGCCTTCATCCGATGCAGATCCCGAGTGGCATGAAAATCTAACGATATCCCACCGATGGCCGGCGCGCCAGGGCGGTGCCTGATCGGACGTCGAGTCAGTAAAGGCCGCCGCGTGCACCGGTCAGGCTGGCGCGAGCACGTGGATCACGCGGCTGGCGATCATCTCACGGGTCTTCGCGCCGTAGGCCACCATGTGCGGCGAAGCGCCGTGTGCCTTCAGTGCGTCGGCGCTGTCCCACTTCTCGAGCACCACGAAGGTGTCCGGGCCGAGCTTCGTCTGGAGCGGGCCAATCCCCTCGGCATCCGTCGCCGGGCCATATTCGATGCAGCCTTGCTCGGCGTGCACCGCCGGCATGTTGGCGTGAAACGCCGCAAGAAGAGCACCGCGCATGCCAGGCTTGGCGGTGATGATGGCGACGACATGGATCACGATAGTTGCTCCTCGACCGGATGGTCAGTGGCAATCTTGCCATAAGCCGCCGCGCCCGGGAAGCCATGGACAGAGGCTTACCACTGCAGGAAGTTGTGTGGTTTTGCCCGCTTGAGGGTGGCCAATACAACGTCAACCGAGCCTGACCAGGACATGATGGGTGGCGCTGTCGTCCAGCAGATTCAGGTGCAATGGCACGGCAACGACCGCTGTCCCATCCACCTGGACGGACCCGATGCCCCGGCTGACCCCGCCCGGGTTCTCGACCACGATCTCGTAGCGTGCGGAGCGGTGGCGGAGCGTCACCGCAAAGCCAGGCCAAGCCTTCGGAATACACGGGTCCAGTTCCAGCACGTCACCGCGCAACCGTAGCCCGAGGATGCTCTCCACGCCGGCCCGCTGCATCCATCCCGCCGAGCCGGTGTACCAGGTCCAGCCGCCGCGCCCGACATGGGGCGGGGCGGCATAGACGTCGGCGGCGATGACATAGGGTTCCACCTTGTAACGGTGGACATCGGACCGCGTGTGGGCGTGGTTGATGGGATTCAGCATGGAGAACAGGCCGGCCGCCTTGTCGCCTTCGCCGATGGCGGCGAAGGCGATGACCGACCACAGGGCGGCATGCGTGTACTGACCGCCGTTTTCGCGGATACCTGGCGGGTAGCTCTTGATGTAGCCGGGATCGAGCGGTGTCTTGTCGAACGGCGGGGTGAACAACAGCGCCACCCGGTCCTGCGGGCGGATAAGCTGGCGCTCGACCGCCGCCATGGCTTGCGCCGCGCGTTCCGGCGGGGCCGCACCCGAAATCGCCGCCCAGGACTGCGAAATCGAATCGATCCGGCATTCCGCGTCGGCCGCCGAGCCGAGCGGCGTGCCATCATCGAACCAGGCCCGCCGATACCACGCGCCGTCCCACGCCTCGCGCTCGAGCGCGGCCTGCAGCGCGCTGGCGTGGGCGCGCCATGTCGCGGCGCGCGCTGCCTCGTGCCGGGCGTCGGCCAGCGGGGCAAATTCGCGGAGTGCCGCATAAAGCAGCCAACCCAGCCAGACGCTCTCGCCCCGACCAAGTTCGCCGACACGGTTCATACCGTCGTTCCAGTCGCCGGTGCCCATCAACGGCAGCCCGTGAACACCGACCGACAGGCTGGCGTCGAGCCCGCGCGCGCAGTGCTCGAACAGTGTGCCGACCTCGTCGGCAACCGTCGGTTGAAAGAAGGCGTCGTGCTCCCCGGCCTGCAGCAGCTGTCCTTCCAGGTACGGAATCACTTCGTCCAGCACCGCGGCATGGCCGGTGGCACCGACATAATGGGCGACGACATAGGCGAGCCATGCCCGGTCGTCGGAGATGCGCGAGCGCACGCCCTGACCCGAATGCGGCAACCACCAATGCTGCACGTCGCCTTGGACAAACTGCCGGGCCGCCGCACGGAGCAGGTGCTCACGCGTCAGCGCGGGCTGCGCCGCGGTGAGCGCCATGCCGTCCTGCAACTGGTCGCGGAAACCATAGGCGCCGCTCGCTTGGTAGAACGCCGAACGGGCCCAGATGCGGCACGCCAGCGTCTGATACAGCAGCCAGCCGTTCAGCATGATGTCCATCGCGCGGTCGGGGGTCTTCACCTGAACCGCGCCGAGGACTTCGTCCCAGTAGCGGCTGACCTTGGACAACACGGCGTCGAGATTTTCCACACGGTAGCGCGCAATCAGCCGCTGCGCGTCCGGCGCGCTCGCGGCCTCGCCGAGAAAGAACACGATCTCGACGCGACTGTTCGGCGCCAGCACGACCGTGGTCCGCAACACGCCGCAGGGGTCGAGACCGGCACCCACGGTGCCGGAGAACGGCGCCGCGCCGGCAAGCGCCGCCGGACTCTCCAGCGTTCCGTTGCGGCCGATGAATTCCCGCCGGTCGCCCGTCCACTCCGTTTGGCGCCCGGCAAGATCGGCGAAAGCGACGCGCGATCCAAAGGCGGCGTTCCACGGATTGCGCGCGAACATCGCACCGGTGTCGGGATCGATCTCGGTCGTCACGAACGGCGCGGAGGCGGTGCGCGACGGGCCAAGAACCCATTCCGTATAGGTGCTCACCGAGACGTGCCGGGTGTGGCCCGATGTGTTGTTGAGCGTGAGGCGGGAAATCTTGATCGGATCGCCGAGCGGCACGTACTGAAGAAGATCCGCCGAAATGCCGTGCGCGGCATGCTCGAACCGGCTGTATCCCCAGCCATGCCGGGCCACGTAAACGGCGGTGCCATCGTTGATCGGCAGTGCGGTCGGACACCACAGGTCGCCGGTGTCGTCGTCGCGCAGATAGAAGACCTCACCGGGGCGATCGCTGACAGGATCGTTGGACCAGGGCGTAAGCTGGTTCTCGCGGCTGTTGACCGACCACGTACAGCCGCCGCCTTCCGCCGCCACCTGAAAGCCGAAGCCGGGGTTGGCGATGACATTGACCCAGGGGGCCGGCGTGAAGTGGCGTGGCCCGAGAATCGTGACATACTCCCGCCCGCCCTCGGCGAAACCGCCAAGCCCGTTGAAGAACTCGAGCGCGGGCCGAGGCGGCGCGACCTTCTGTTCCGTACCAATCTCTGCCCGCTTGCGATGGCCGCGGGCCACTTCCCCGGCTTCCGGCACACGATCGAGCTGATCGGCGAGGGGTCCGCGTTGTCCGACCAGAACGACCCGCGCCACCGAGATAAGCAAGGCACGGGCTTCGACCGAAATCAGGTCGGACCGCAGTACGAACACGCTGCCGCCCTGCCGCTCGAGCCCGGCCGGCGCTGGCGGCTGGCTTGCCCGAACCAGGGTTTCCAGTGCGTTCTGCAGATCCTGGACATAGGAAGACGCACGCTCGTTCAGGATCACGAGATCCACCGCGAACTGCTTCATCCGCCAGTATTCGTGCGCCTGCAGCACATGACGGGCAATGTCGAGGTTCTCGATGTCGGCGATGCGCAGAAGCACAATCGGCAGATCGCCGGAAATGCCCATGGGCCACAGCCCCGACTGTCCGCCGGCGCCACGCCGGATCGTGTCCGAGGAGGGCCGCATCGTCGGCCCGGCATGCAGCAGATAGCCACCGATACGCTGGAACAAGGCGGCTTGGCCGCGATCAATGCCGAGATGTTCGAGTTGAACCTGGGCCTGGGTCCAGGCCAGCGTGGCCGCCCGCTCGAATGCGGTGCTGTCGCGATGCTTGTCGACCAGGTCAAGCACCGCCTCACGCGAGGCGGCAACCACTGTCCAGAAGGCGATGCGCACGATCGCGCCAGGGGCGATCCGGATACGATGGCGGAGCGCGAAGATCGGATCGAGCACGGTGCCGACCGTATTGGACAAGGGCCGGCCATCGATCACCGCGATCGGCCGGTGGACGTCGCCGCCGCGGCCGATGAAGCGGGCCCGGTCGGTCTCCACCTCCGCCTTGCCGACCGCCGCGCCGTCAACGATGGCCAGATGCGCTGCCCAGATTTCCTGTTCGTTCGATGTGCGCCGCCGCCGTGTCGCCAGGATGGTCCCCAGTTCGGCGAGATACTCGGTGGCGACGAACAGCTTCATGAAGCCCGGCTGCGAGACGTCGTCGGCCTGCGGTGCCAATACCAGTTCGGCGTAGGACGTCACGTCGATCTCGCGTGTCCGGCGGCCGGAATTCGCGATCGACACGCGCCGGACCTCGGCATCTTCCTCGCCCGAGACGAGCACTTCCATCTTTGTCCGGAGCGTTCCGTCGTGGCGGGTAAACTCGGCGCGGTCCTCGTTGAAGATGACCTGACAGGCATCGGGCTCGGCGCCAGTCGGCTGCAGGCCAGCCGACCATACGTCGCCGCTGCGGATGTCCCTGAGGAAGACATACGAGCCCCAGTCGTCGCAGGTGGCATCCTCGCGCCACCGCGTCACGGCCAGACCCCGCCAGCGGCTGTAGCCGGAACCGGCGGCCGTCAGCATGACCGCGTAGCGGCCGTTGGACAGCAGGTGGGTGGCGGGCGTCGCGGTGTGTGCGGTGCTCAATCGCCTGCCGCCTTGCGGTCCAATTTCCCGCAACCCGGCATCCGACTTCGCGTCCGCAGCCCAGGGGCGCACCACCGGAACGTCGCGTGGCATCGACTCCTGCAGCAGCAGTTCGCTCGCCCGGATGATCGGTTCGGCATGGAATCGCGCGCGCATCACGCCATCCAGCAACGCATCGGCGATGGCCACGATCGTCATGCCCTGATGGTGGGCCATGTAGGCGCGCACGACGGCGACGGTCTTGCCTTCGGGCAGCCGGACCGGCGTGTAGTCCAGTGCCTCATAGAAGCCGTGGCGGCCGCACGCCCCGACGCTGGCGAGCCGCGCGAAGTTATGTGCCGCCGCCGTCGGATCGACCATGGCGGCAAGCGCCGTCGCATACGGCGCCACGACGGCATTCTCGCCCAGGCCGCGCTTCAGTCCGAGGCCGGGAACGCCGAAGTTCGAGTACTGGTAAGTGAATTCCAGGTTGCGCGCGTTGTAGGCCGATTCCGATATCCCCCAGGGCAGGCCACGCTCGTGGCCATAGGCGATCTGCCGCCGCACGACCAGATGGCTGGTCTGCTCGAGGAGGCTTCCCACCGGGGCCCGCATGACGAGCGACGGCATGAGGTATTCGAACATCGATCCCGACCACGAGATCAGGGCCGCGCCGTTTGCGATCGGTGTGATGGCACGACCGAGATGGAACCAGTTGCGGGCCGTGACGTCGCCCTTGGCGATCGCGACAAAGCTCGCGAGCCGTGCCTCGGAGGCGAGAAGATCGTAGCAACTCGGGTCGAGAGCGCCCTCGGCTACCCGATAGCCGATCGAGAGCAGTCTGCTGTCGTGGTCGAGCAGAAAGCCGTACTCCATGTCGAGCGCCAGCTTCCGCGCGGTCGCTTCGAGGGCGGCGAGACGCGCCGCCAGGGCGGTGGCCACGCCTGGCGGCGCGTCTCGCCGATGACTGGCGATCGAGCGGCCCACCGCCGCCACCCAGAACAGCATGTCGGCGCCGGTATCGTCGCCCCGTTCGCCGGCGAAGGTGGCTGCGATGTCGGCCAACGTCTCCGCCTGCGCCGCGAGATCCGCCAGACCCGGCGCGATGCTGTCGCCGTCCACCCCCGCCCGTCGCACGCCGGCCGCAAGCTCGGTGAGCGTGTCGTCGAGCTCCTGCCACGTCACGGTCTGGGTTCGGCGCCCGTCGCGCAGCCGGTCCGTCGCTTCACGCGCGAGGGCGAGTGCGTCGGCAATTCCGGCCAGGCGCTGCGGGGCCGTCGGCGTCACGGCGGTCCACTCCCGGCAGGTGTTGGCGAGCGCGATCAGGTGACCGGTCAGGTTGCCGCTGTCGACGGTGGAGACATAGAGCGGATCGAGCGGACGCAGATCATGCGTATCGTACCAGTTGTAGAAATGCCCACGAAAGCGGCCGAGGGTGCCGAGGGTGGCCAGCGTCGCCTCCAGCCGTTCAACCGCTTCGGTTGTTCCCAGCCAGGCGAAGTCGCGGGCGGTCGCCGCCGAGAGCAGATAGAGGCCGATGTTGGTGGGCGAGGTCCGGTGAGCCAGTACCTCGGCCGGGTCCTCCTGGAAGTTGTCCGGCGGCAGCATATGATCGGCCACCGTCACGAATGTCTCGAAATACCGCCAGGTGCGCCGGGCGATCAGCCGCAGGGCCTGGGCGTCGGCCGCCGACATGGCCATCCGCCCGGCCACCAGCGGAGACTGGCTGATCCGCAGCGCGATCGCCGGCGCGGCGATCCAGAGGGCGGCGAACGGGACCGCCAAGGGCCACGTGCCATGGCCGAACAGCACGGCAACCAGCGCCGCCAGAACACCGAGTCCGATGCCGCCAGCCATTCGGCGATAGAAACCAAGGAAGTCGAGCCGGGGTTTGACGGCCGCCTGGGCCGCCGGAACCCACTCAAGCAGATGTCGGCGGGTGATGTACAGCCGGATCAGGGTTCGTATGATCGCATCGCCCATAAGCCACGCCTGATGCGCCACGAAGGTGACGATGAGCGCCCACTGGGCCAGCGCGAGGCGCAGATCGGCGCCGAGCGTGCCGAGATGACTGCGCAGCGTGATCGCGGGACGGCGCGGCAGGATGCCGCTGACGACGGGGATGATGGCGGGCAGCAGAATCGTCAACAGGACGAAACCGGTCCACAGCGACGCGGCAGCGAACGGCAACATCCAGCCCGCCAGCAAAGCGAACATGCAAGCCGGGGCCGACAACGTTCGCCGCAGATTGTCGAGCATCTTCCATCGGCCGATCGCCGGCATCGCCTCGCGCACCCGATTGGTGCCGGTGACCGGCCCGTGGCCGATCAGCCACGGCAGCAATTGCCAGTCGCCGCGGGCCCAGCGGTGCTGGCGCAGGGCGTGGACGTCGTAGCGCGCGGGAAACGCCTCGACGACCTCGATATCGGAGGCAAGACCGGCGCGGGCGAAGACGCCCTCGAACAGGTCGTGACTGAGCAGGGTTGAATCCGGCACCCGGCCGGCGAGCGCTGACTCGAAGGCATCGACTTCATAGATGCCCTTGCCGGTATAGGAGCCTTCGTTGAACAGATCCTGATAGACATCGGAAACGGCGGCGGCATAAGGGTCGATGCCATTCATGCTGGAAAAGATGCGCTGGAACGGGGATCCCTCGCGACCGACCGGCAACGACGGCGTGACCCTTGGTTGCAGCACCGCATGGCCGGCCACGACCCGGCCGGCGAGCCGATCGAAACGCGGCCGGTTGAGCGGGTGTGCCATCTTGCCGATCAGCCGGCGGACCGTGTCGCGCGGCAGCCTGGTGTCGGCATCGAGTGTGACGACGTAGCGGACGCCGGTGGGCACCTTCGGCGGTTGCCCGCCGAGGCTCATGAAACTTGTGTCGGTGGCGCCGCGCAGCAGCTGATTCAGTTCGTGCAGCTTGCCGCGCTTGCGTTCCCAGCCGATCCACCGCGCTTCGCCGGCGTTCCAGACCCGCTTGCGGTGGAGCAGCAGGAAGCGGTCGCCGCCTGGCGCCGGTGCATAGTGCCGATTGAGCCGGGCGATACCGGCCACCGCCGCTTCCAGCAGTGCCTCGTCGCCGTCGGCATGCTCGGTTGGCGCATCCAGCCAGTCGGATAGCAAAACGAAATGCAGATCCCCCTCCGGGCTGGCGAGGTGGTGGACTTCCAGGGCTCCGATCTGCGCCTCGATGGCCCGCACGGTCGTCAGCATTGTCGGCACCGCAACGACCGTACGCAAAAGCTCGGGCACGCCATTGCGAAGTTCCAGAGCGGGCAGCTTCCGCGCCCCGAAGCCCCGCGTCACGCCGCGGTTCACCAGTGCCACCGCCGTGTCGATGGCGGGAATCGCGCCCAGCACGCCGAGCAGGCTCAGCCACACCGCACCGACTCCCTGTCCGTGCAGAATGAACAGCGGTATGGCGAGCAGGAACGCGCCGACGGTGACACCGGCACCGACGTAACCGCGGATGCCGAGCGCTCGGCCCCAGCGCCTGGGCCGGGTTTTCAACGGCGGCCGAAAACCGATCGTCGCCTCGAAAGCAGGACGCCCGCCGGCGAAAAGGTGATAGCCGGGATCCCCGAGGCGGCTTTTCTCCACGCCGGTCTGCGCGCTCTCCGCCTGTTTGCCGGCCAGGACGGCAGCGTGGGTGACGTCGAGTTCCGTGCGGTTCGCCCCGCGCGCCAGTTCCTCGATGGCGCTGCGGTACAGATTGCGTGTCGGGAAGTCCATGTCGCGAAACAAGCCGCCGGCGGCGAGCATGTCGTCCACCAGGCTGATGCGCTCGACCAACTCGGTCCAATCGACGTCCGAGATCCGGCGCATGCTGGTGATGATGTTGCGCACCGTGACAATGCCGGCGCCCTGCCTCTGGTGTTCGTCGCGCACGACCGTGTCGGCCGTCGATCCTTGCGCCGTCAGATGCTGGTCGAGCCACGTCAGCGCCGGGGTGATCCTGGGATCCTGGTCGCGCAGCCGGTGCACCAGCTGGACGGCGAAAGCGTCCGGCAGCGTCGCGCCGTGACGCCCCGCGAGAACGACCGACACCGGTTCGGCGGTTTGGCCGCTGACGCCCAGCAGGCGATCGGCGACGCTGTCCGCCTCATGCCGCGCGGTACCGCTGTCCACGATTTGTTCGGCGACGCGGCGAAGGTTTTCGACCAGCACAATCCTGAGCGTGATCGCAACCGCCCAGAGTTCGCCGATCGTCAGCGGCTGGACTTCCTGGTAGGCGCGAACGAAACGGCACAGCATCTCGCTGTCGAAGTGGCTGTCGGTGTGGGCGACGAAGGCCCAGGCCAGGCCGAACACGCGCGGATACCCCTCGAACGGCCCGTCGGCCAGCTTCGGCAATTGCCGATAATAGCCGGGGGGCAGGGCGGAGTGGATTTCGCTGATCTGGCGTTCGACGAGATAGTAGTTGTCGACCAGCCATTCAGCCGCCGGCGTAATGGCGCGGTGCTCGTCGGCCGCTTTGGCTATGAGACGATAGGCGTCGAGCAAAACGGCTGCATTGTCGGCGAGCCGGGCGGTCAACGAGTGGCCCTTCGTCGGTTTCGGCGTGACCGGTTGCGCGGCCGCGAGGCTTCGCGCGTGCTCCTCGAGGCGCTCGACGCTGAACAGCTCCTCGCGGACGGGTTCGTGGTTGAGCCAGGGCGACGTCGACGATGCGCGCCGAAAAACCCGGTCAATGAATGATGCCACTTCGACCTTTCTGCAGCGCCTTGGCGCTGGGCTCGGGTGCCGTCGGACGCGTACAGTACCCGCGCGTCCCGCCGACTTCTGGTCTGGCGATGAAAGTCGACGAAGAGTCCGGCAGACCCGATCAAAAACCAGGGACTGCCGTCTCAGCCCCAGCGGTTCCCTCCATCAGAACCTGTCAGCCAATATAGCACCGCGTTGCCAGCAGCCGAGAATCGTCGGCCGACATTTCCCGTATGGTCGGCGTTGTTGTCGTAGAGTTGATCAATTCAGGTCCTCGGTCAGGCCGTCGCGCCCGCCTGCTCGACGAGTTGCCCCGGCCCCTCTGGACCACGCTCAAAAACCAGGTGGCGCGCATGGAACCCGGCCACCGCCGGGCGGTGTGCGATCGAGACGATGGTGGCGCCAGGCAAGCGCTCGCGCAGCATGCGGTACAGCGATGCCTCGGCCTCGGGGTCGAGACTGGCGGTCGCCTCGTCGAGGAACAACCAGTCCGGCCGCGCCAGCAGCGCCCGTGCCAGGGCGAGGCGCTGCTGCTCGCCGCCGGAAAGGTGCGCCCCCCAGCTTTCCTCCGCATCCAACTGCCCGGCCAGCCCGCCGAGCCCGACCGCCGCCAGCGCATCGCGGACCTCGGCATCGCCGTGCGCGTCCGGCGGCGCCGGATAGCAAACGGCGTGGCGCAGCGTGCCGAGCGGTATGTAGGGGCGCTGCGGCAAAAACAGGCTGCCCCCCGAGGGCCGCCGCACCACACCGCGCCCGAACGGCCAGATGCCGGCAAGCGCACGGAACAGGGTCGACTTGCCCGAGCCGGAGCGGCCGGTGACGACCACCGACTCGCCCGCCCGCAACGACAGATCGGTCTCCCGCAACAGTTCCTCGCCGTCGGGCAGCGCCAGCGTGACGCCCTTCAGCGCATACCCGGACCCGGCGCCGGAGCCGAGATGCACCCCCTCCCCCGCGCTCGCGTGAGCCGCCTCGATAGCGCGCTGGAAGGTGGACAGGCGCTCGACCGTGGCGCGCCAGGAGGCAATGTCGGCGTAACTGGTGACGAACCACGACATCGCCCCCTGCACCTGGCCGAACGCGTCGGCGGTCTGGGTCAGCGCACCGAGCGGGATCAGCCCGGCGAAGTAGCGCGGCGCCGCCACCACGATCGGAAACACCGAGGCGACCTGGCCATAGCCGGCGGTCAGCGCGGTCAGCAGCTTGTAGCGGTGCATCAACTGCCACCAGTTCGCCGCCAGCGCCTCGAAGCGAATCAGCAGGCCGCGCTTTTCCTCCGCCTCGCCGCCGGACAGCGCCACGCCTTCCATGTTCTCGCGCAGGCGAACGAGGGCGAAGCGGAAGTCCGCCTCCACCCGCTGCTTGCTGAAATTCAGCAGCGCCAGCGGCCGGCCGACGTAATGCGTCGCCACCGTGCCGGCGATGGAATAGAGCAGCGCCACCCACACCATGTAGCCCTTGATGGTGACGCCGAACACGGTCAGCGGGCCGGACAGCGTCCACAGGATGGCGATGAAGCTGACCAGCGTGACGACGTTGGACAGCAGGTCGATGCCGAGCGACAGGATGCCGCGCACGCCCGACACGCTGTCGCCAATGAAGGCGCGCAAATCCTCGGCAACGCGCTGGTCGGGGTTCTCGGTGCCCATGCCGCTGCGCTCATCCGTGGGCGCGATCAGGCTGATCCGGTAATAGGCGCGCTCGCCCAGCCATGCGTCGAGGAACGTGCGCGTCATCCAGCGCCGCCAGCGGATTTGCAGCCACTGGGTCAGATAGATGCGATAGACCGCGATGACGATATAGACCGCGGCAACGCCGCAGAAGCCGGGCAGGATGAAGCCGCTGGGGGTGCGCTTCCAGAACAGCAGCAGGTCGATGAAGCTGTTCCAGTCCTTCTCCTGCAGGCTGGTGAAGAAGGCATTGCCCCAGAAGCTGAGCACCACGTTCATGCCGACCAGCAGCAGTTGCAGGGCAACCACCGAGCCCAGCAGCAGGCAGGCCGAGCGGCGCTGTTCCGAGCGGGTGAAATAGGGCTTCGCCAGGCGCCAGGAATCGGCCAGGAATTCGGCAATGTTGCGCATGCGGCTCTCCTTCAGCCGGCCGACATGGCGGCATTCCGCCGCAGGCGCAAGTTGCAAGTCTGTCAGGCGGCCGAGCGAAGCGCCTCGGCCGGGGCCGGCCGGCCGAACAGGAAGCCCTGTCCCTCGGGACAGCCGCAAGCCGCCAGGAAGGCGCGCTGGGCCTCGGTCTCGATCCCCTCGGCCACCGCGATGAGGCCGAGCGCCTTGGCGGTGTCGATGACCGCCCGCACGATCGCCGCATCCTCGCCATCGAGCGGCAGGTCGCGCACCAGGGAGCGATCGATCTTCATGCTGGTCAGCGGCAGCCGCTTCAGCATGGACAGGCTGGCCAGGCCGGTGCCGAAATTATCCAGCCCGACGCCGGCGCCAAGGTCGCGGATGGCCGAGAGAGTCAGCAGCGAGTCGATGTCAACGCCCAGCAGCGTCGATTCGGCCAGCTCCAGCTCGAGCCGCTCCGGGTCCAGGCCGGAAACGTCGAGCGCCGCCGCCACCTGGCCGAGCAGAGCCCCCTCGGTGATCTGCCGCGGGGAGACGTTGACCGACACCACCCAGGGCTGCTGCCAGCGCATCGCCTCACGGCAGGCGGCCAACAGCACCCAGCCGCCGATGGTGGTGATCAGGCCAGCCTCCTCGGCCAGCGGGATGAAGCTGGCAGCCGACACGATGCCGTGCCGCGCCTGCGGCCAGCGCAGCAGCGCCTCCAACCCGGTGCGCTCGCCGGTGGCCAGCGACAGCCGCGGCTGATAGTGCAGGATGAAGTTGTGCCGCTCGACTGCCGCCGTCAGATCGCGCCGCAGCCGGCGATGACGTGCCGCTTCGGTGCGGGAGCCGGGCTGCGGCCGGAATCGCGCGGGGGCCTGGTCGTCGATGGAAAGATCCGGGATTGAAAACATCATCTTGTCTCGGCGTTCTGCAGCGGGTCTCAGACTGCGTGACATTGATGACCATTCGGTTAATCACCGCCCCCGGATTGCTTGCCGGTGATCGTCGCGAGGGCGTTGAGAAGGTCGCGCGGCACCGCGCCGCCCGACCTTCTCATGGCGACTTCAGGCGGCCCTGACGGCGATCAGGAACTCATCGACATGGCCGCGCAGTTGCTCGCCCTGCCGGGACAGCTCGCCCGCGGCGGAGAGCACCTGGCTCGATGCCGCCCCGGTCTCACCGGCAGCCTGGGTGACTCCGGCGATGTTGCTCGACATCTCCTTGGTGCCGGCAGCGACCTGCTGCACGTGGCGCGCGATCTCCTGCGTCGCCGCTCCCTGCTCCTCCACCGCCGCGGCGATGGTCGTGGCGATCTCATTGATCTGGCCGATCGTTGCGCCGATCAATTGGATTGCGGCCACGGTATCGCTGGTGGCGTTCTGCATGGCGGCGATCTGGGCGCTGATCTCCTCGGTCGCCTTACTGGTCTGGCTGGCCAGGCTCTTGACCTCGGAGGCCACCACGGCGAAGCCCCTGCCAGCCTCCCCGGCGCGGGCCGCCTCGATGGTGGCGTTGAGCGCCAGCAGGTTGGTCTGGTTGGCGATCTCCTTGATCAGACTGGTCACCGTGCCGACCTTCTGCGCCGCGTCGGCCAGGCCCTTGACCAGGGCGTTGCTGCGTTCCGACTCGGCGACCGCCTTGGCGGCGATGGTCGAGGAGGTGTTGACCTGCCGGCTGATCTCGCCGACCGAGTTGGACAACTCCTCCGCCGCGCTGGCCACCGTCTGCACGCTGGCCGAGGCTTGCTCGGAGGCGGCGGCAACGGACGCCGACTGCCGCGACGTTTCCTCGGCGGTGGACGTCATGGACGCAGCCGTCGCCTGCATCTCATTGGCCGCCGAAGACACCGTGTTGACGATGGTGCCGACGTTGGCCTCGAACGTGTTGGCGAGTTGCGCCATGGCGCGCTTCTTTTCCTCGCGCGTCGCGACCAGCTCCGAGATGTCCTGCCAGTAGCTGAAAACGACCTGGCGGCCGTCGATCTGGACGGGGACCAAGGTCAATTGCGACGGGAATGTGCTGCCGTCGGGCCGCCGGTGCACCCACTCGAAACACGCATGTCCCTCCTTGATGGCGATCGCGATTTGCTCCCTGGCAACGTCCGCCGACCGGCGACCGTCGGGCAGGACCTCCACCGCCAGGTCGCTCGGACGCCGCGACAGGATGTCCGCCTTGTCAGCGCAGCGAAGCAACCGAACCGCCGACTCGTTGCAGGCGAGAATTTCCTTCTCGTTCACCACCGTAACGCCGTCCGGATTCTTGTCGAATCCGATGCGTTCAATGGAAGTTTCCAAACTGTCTTGCTGCTTTCTGGCGAAGAATCCCATCACTCTCATCCCAAAATGGACATTGCCCTGCGTCGGCGCGTAACCGTCCGACAAGGAACTGAATGCCGGGTTACCCGCGCCCGAAAACAGATTGCCCCGACGGTCCGGCGGGTGCCCCCACTCCGCCCGGAACACGTTAGCCGAAACTTCACCGCCATCCCCGACTCTGCGGCCTGTGCAACTATCAGGAGCCAGTGGTGGCCGTACTGCCGGGTCCCGAGACAACGCCGGCTCCCGACCTGCCGGATGTCTGCATGCTGGAACATCGCGCCTTCCATCATTTCTCCGGGGTGCTGTTTCGCCGCGACGAGACCAACGAGACGCCGGTGATGGTGATGCCGCTGGGCGAGCGCATCGCGACGGTGCCGCTGCGCGCGCTGCAACGCGAGTTGGGCATCGCCGACGACAGTCCCGATGGCCGCATGCTGGGCCTGATCGCGCAGTCGCTCGACTTCGTCGCCGGTGTGCAGCTCGGTGATCCGCTGCCGACCGAAGTGCTGGACGGGCGGGCGAGCTGGACGCCGGGCGCGATTCATCGCGGTGTGGCGGCCGCCCGGCTGCGTTTGCAACTGGCGGCCTGGCTGCGGCCGGAAGCGGTGGGAGCAACAACGTCGGATATCGACACCGTGCGCCAGCTGGATGAAGACCCGGCGATGCGCCAGTACGTCAATGCCGCGCTGGAGCAGGCGGCGCACGACCTGGGCCTGGCCGAACGCAGCGACGTGGTCGGCCTGCTGGAAACGCTGGCCGAGGAGCTCTCCTATATCGAGGCGCTGCGCGAGGGGCTGCTGAACCGGCTGCGGGAACTGGTGGCCGAGGTCGACCGCATTGCCCGGGCCGGCCGGTTCGTCCACAAGCGGCTGGAAATGATCACCCAGGTCCGCCGGCTGGGCGACACCGCGCTCCGGCAAATCGCCAAACGCTTCGACGAACTCGACGCCCAGAGCCAGGAGGTGCTGACCGCGCTGCGCAACATCGACAGCCAGCGCAACCTGATCCGCTCCAGCCGCGACGGACTCTACCGGCTCAGCCGGGCCTGGGAACCGATCCTGCAAGGCTGGGAGGCGTCCAACGAGCTGTCCGGACCCGCGCTCTGGCAGTTGATCGATCGCACTTACCACTTCCTGGCGCCGCGCTACATGCCGGTGCAGGAGTGGCAGGCCTTCGTCGCCGGCCAGCGGCGCGCCCGGCCGAAGCCGATCGGCACCGTCATGACCTGGTGACGCTCCCAGGCCCGCGCTGAGCTACCCCGGCATTTTGGCGAAGCGCTTCCGCTCGCCCGCCAGGCTCACCCAGGGCTGCGCGCTGCTGCAATAGATCTCCATGGTGGGCTGCATCAGCGCGGGATCGTCGAGCGTGCCGGCCAGGATCATTAACACGCCGGGCATGACGGCGACCTCGTCGTGCACGCCCGAGCCGCAATTCGGGCAGAACGAGCGCCAGATCGGCTTGCCGCTGTCGCCGGTGCCCTGGTACGTCGTCAACGCGCCCTCGACGCGCACCTCGGCCTTGGGGAAGGCGAGCACCGGCGCGAACGCCGAGCCGGTGGCACGCTGGCAGTCGCGGCAATGGCAGACGCCACTGAAGACTGGCGCCGCATCGGTGCTGTAGCGCACGCGCCCGCACAGGCAGCCACCCGTGAATGTCGCCATCGCCGATCCCCCCGTTGTTGCCGTTACACCCGTGAGTGCAGCGGCAACGCGGGGCCGGACGCAAGCAAAAAAAACGCCGAGGTCAGCCGGCGGGCTGGCGTGCCTCCCACTCGGCGGCGATTTCCTCGCAGGTATCGGCCAGCTCACGCAACTCGCGGGCCCGCTCGGCATCAAGATTGGTGGCGGCGAGCTCGCGGAATTTCTCGGCCTGGTCGCGCAGATAGGCGATGTACTGCATGGGGGACCCCTCCAGCCTGGACAGCATAGGCCGCCGGCCCATGGCCGCAAAGAGCCGAAGACACGCCGGGCCTGGCCTGCCTTCCCCGCAGTTGACGCCCCCCCTGCCCGGCGGGAAGTTATCCGCGTGCAAGCGTGAGGACAGCGGAATGCAGAACGCCCTCCCGGCCCGGAGCCTCGTCGAGGCAAGGAAAGACGCCTTCGAGGCGCTCAGCGACCGCGTCTGGGACATGCCGGAACTCGGCTTTCAGGAGCACCGCTCCGCCGCCGAGCACGCCGCCATGCTGACCCGGTTGGGTTTCCGGATGCAGACCGGCATCGCCGGCATGCCGACCGCGGTGGTCGGCGAGGCCGGTGCGGGCGGGCCGGTGATCGCCATTCTCGGCGAGTTCGACGCGCTGCCCGGACTGAGCCAGGAGGCCGGCGTTGCCGAGCACCGGCCGGTCGAGGCGAACGGGGACGGCCATGGCTGCGGCCATAACCTGCTGAGGGCGGCCGCCATGCTGGCCGCCGCCGCGGTGGCCGATTGGCTGGCGGCAAACGGCGTGGCCGGGCGGGTGCGCTACCTGGGCTGCCCAGCCGAGGAAAATGGCGGCGGCAAGCTGTTTCTGGTGCGCGAGGGCGCCTTCGATGACGTCGATGTCGCGGTTTCCTGGCACCCGGCGCCGTTCTGCGGCGTCAACAAGGCGGTGTCGCTGGCCAACGTGCAGGTCGATTTCGACTTCACGGGCCGTCCCAGCCACGCCGCGGCGGCGCCGCATCTGGGCCGCTCCGCGTTTGATGCGGTCGAGTTGATGAACGTGGGCGTCAATTACATGCGCGAGCACATGCCCGCCGACGCGCGCATCCACTACGCGGTACTGGACGCCGGCGGGGTGGCGCCGAACGTGGTGCAGGGGCACGCGAAGGTGCGCTACGTGGTGCGCGCGCGAACTGCCCGAGGTGCACAGGCTGGTGGCGCGGGTGGTGCACATCGCTGAGGGGGCGGCGCTGATGACCGAGACCACGATGCGCCATAAAGTGATCGCCGGCATGAGCAACCTGCTGGGCAACGCGCCGTTGGAGCAGGCCATGCAGGACAACCTGCTGCGGCTCGGCCCGCCGCCGTTCGATGCTGCCGACCGCGCCTTCGCCCGGCAGATCCAGGCGACGCTGAAGCCGGAGGACGTCGCCGCGACCTTCCGCCGCTTCGGCCTGCCCGTACGCGCTGACGTGCCGCTGTGCGACATCGTCGCGCCGCTGGACGCCCCGCCGCCGGCCACGATGGGTTCGACCGACGTCGGCGACGTCTCCTGGGTGGTGCCGACCGTGCAGGCCCGCGGCGCCACCTGTGCCGTGGGCACGCCCGGGCATTCCTGGCAGATGACGGCGCAGGGCAAGACACCGGCGGCGCACAAGGGCATGGTGCACGCCGCGAAGGTGATGGCGGCGACGGCGATCGACGTGATCGGCGATGCCGCCCTGCTGGCGGCGGCGCGGGCGGACCACGCGGGTCGCGCGCGCGCGGCACCGTACCACCTCGACCCTTGGGTCAGCGCTCTCCAACGTGGCAACCACGCGGGTCGCGCGCGCGCGGCACCGTACCACTGCCCGATCGATGCCGACGTGCCGCCGGCGCTGGACATGGCGCTGGGACGTTAGAGCAAGGCCAGCTTGAGCGGATCGCGCAGCGAGCCGGTGGTGCTGCGCCTGTTCGGGTTGTAGCCTGCGTCGAGACACGGAGGGACGAAACGCATGACCATCGAACTGTGGACCTGGAACACACCCAACGGCCGCAAGATCAGCGTGGCCCTGGAGGAGATGCGGCTGCCGTACACGGTGAAGCCGGTGAACATTTCCAAGGGCGAGCAGTTCGCCCCCGAGTTCCTGGCGTTCAGCCCGAACAACCGCATTCCCGCCATCAAGGACCCGGCCGGGCCGGACGGTGCGCCGATCACGGCGTTCGAATCGGGGGCCATCCTGATCTACCTGGGGGTCAAGACCGGGCTGTTCTGGCCCGCCGACCTGCGTCGGCAGGTGCCGGTGCTGGAGTGGCTGATGTGGCAGATGGGCGGGTTCGGACCGATGCCGGGTCAGGTGCACCACTTCCTGACGGTGGAGAACGAACAGGACCGGCGCTACGGGCTGGAGCGCTATAGCAAGGAGACCCGCCGGTTGTATGGGGTGGCGGATCGGCGGCTGGCGCAGGTGGAATTTTTTGCCGGCGACATCTCGATCGCCGATTTTGCCATTTTGGGCTGGGCCTGGCGGCACGAGCGGCATCAGGTCGATCTGCCAGAGTTTCCCAACGTAAAGCGCTGGTACGAGACCATGATGGCGCGGCCGGCGACGCAGCGCGGCTTCGCGGTGGCGCTGAGCTGACGGCGGCGGATGGTTTGACGCCGCGGAGGGATGGCCCTAGAAGCGGTTGGCAAACGTCGTGGTAGGCTTTGGTCCTGGTGCGGCTCCCGGCGGAGGGATGGCCGAGCGGCTGAAGGCGACGGTTTGCTAAACCGCTGTACGGGGTAAACCCGTACCGGGGGTTCGAATCCCCCTCCCTCCGCCAACCTCTATGCAAAATCAATAACTTAAGTCGCGGTATAGATTTTAACCTACGTTTTGACCTACACGCCAAGGCGCGGTTGAGATGCTCGTGGTCCGCGCACGTTATCTCGTCCCTGGGGATGCAGCCGGTACCGATGCGAAGCCAAGCGGTGGCGTCGCAGCGTGCGGGGAAGCGCCGATGCGGCGCTGGCGATGCCGTCTCGCCCTGATATCTTCGCGTGTCCGCTGAAAGTGGTCGCGGCGGCATGTAACCCCTTATGCCGAACCCACTTTCCCGCGCTCTCACAGCGGTAACGGGGGGTTCGATTCCCCCACGGGACGCCAAGCAATTTCAATGTATTACAGAACACCTAGCGCCCATACGCCAAGTTTACCAAGAACCTTACCAAGAAAGCCGGTTGTGGACGGCGGCGAACGGGGGTGGCGGAGGTTGTTGCTCAGGCCTGTCAAATCGCTTTCAAAGCCGACCCCCTATTGGAGTGCGCCCCTGGGGGTGGA
>PLTJ01000335.1 GCA_003164455.1 Acetobacteraceae bacterium | reverse complement strand
GGAACGCCACCGCCCAGCCGATCTCCTCCGGGCTGCCCATGCGCGCGAACGGCATGGTCTTGCACAGGTCCGGCCACAGCGCCTCGTCGCCCAGTTCGGTGCGGGCGCGGTGGCGCAGCAGCATCTCCTGGCGTTCGGTCGCGGTGGCGCCGGGGTTGATGCCCACCACCCGCAGCCCGTCCTTCGGCGCGGCCCGGCCGAGGGCGCGGGTGAAGGCCATCAGCGCCGCGTTGCCGGCGGCGCCGGCGATGTAGCCCGGCGGGAATTTCTCGCCGGCCGCGCCGATGATGTTGATGATGACGCCGGACCGGCGTGCCGCCATGGCGGGATAGACCGCCCGGCACAGCGAGATGAACCCGAACACCTTCAGGTCCCAGGCCCGCCGCCAGGTGTCGTTGTCCACCGCGCCCAGCGTGCCCGGCGGAATAGCGCCGGCGTTGTTGACCAGGATGTCGATTTCGCCGGCCTCGGCCGCCACCCGCAGCACCGCGTCCTCGCGCGCCAGATCGGCGGCGATGGTGCGCACGCCGATCTGCCGGTGCGCCCGCACCGCGGCGGCGGCCTCGGCCAGCCCCGCCGGATCGCGCGCCGCCAGCACCAGCTCCACCCCTTCCGCGGCGAGCGCGAAGGCGGTGGCCCGCCCGATGCCCTTCGATCCGCCGGTGATCAGCGCCCGCTTGCCCGCAAGTTCCAGGTCCATGGCTCAGGCCGCCTTGCGCAGGCCGGCCGCGTAGGCCCGGCAGGCCTCGCCGAAAGCGCGGAAAATCACCGTGCTGTCCGGGTTCTCCGCATAGCGCCATTCCGGGTGCCATTGCAGGCCGTAGACCCAGCCTGTCCCGCCCGCCCCCCGCACCGCCTCGATGGTGCCATCGGGCGCGACGGCCTCGACCACCAGGCCCTCGCCCGGCCGGTCCACGCACTGCTCATGCGACGAGTTCACCATGATCTCGGCCTTTCCCAGCAGGCGCGCCAGCTGCCCGGACAGCCACACCGCATGCTTGGGCCGATAGCGGTAATCGGGTGTGCCGGGTCCGCCGCGATGGTCGATCCGGCCGGGCATGTCCTGCACCTGCTGGTGCAGCGTGCCGCCCAGGGCCACATTCAGTTCCTGGATGCCGCGGCAGATCGCCAGCACCGGCAGGCCGCGCGCCACCGCCGCGCGGATCAGCGGCAGCGTGGTGTCGTCGCGCCGCGGGTCGTGCCGGTCGGGCGTCAGCGACTGCGCCACGCCATAGCGGTGCGGCTCGACATTGCTGCCGCTGCCCGACAGCAGCAGCCCGTCCAGCCGGTCGAGCACCGCCACCAGCCCCTCGCCCTCGGGCGGCAGCAGGATCGGGATGGCGCCGGCCCCGCCGATCACCGCCGCGCCGTAGCGGGCCGGAGTCGCGTGTTGGATCAGTCCGTTGATGTCCCGGTTGCAGGCCGGAATTCCGACGATAAGGCTCATGGCAACGCGTCGTCCCCGATCAAGTCCGCCACCTGTCGGCCTTGGTTACCGCCGTGGCCGGCAGATGTCGAAAATATTCGCGCCCAGCGCGCCGGCAAACATCAGCGCCGCCATCGGCCGCATGGTGCCGTCGCTGGCGAGCCCCACCAGCAGCCCGCTGACCGCGCCGAGGATGAACTGCAGCGTGCCCATCAGCGCCGAGGCGCTGCCGGCGTGCGCCGGGTGCGGGCTCAGCGCCCCCACCGTGCTGTTCGGCGTGTTGAATCCGTTGGTCGATATCGACACCGCGACCGCCAGCGCCACCACCCACCACTGGGCGGGCCGCACGAAGGCCAGCACCAGCAGCGCCGTGTTGGCCGCCAGCAGCATCCGCACGCTGCCGCTCAGCACCCGACCGACCCCGAACCGCCTGACCAGCATCGGATTGATCTGCGAGCAGGCGATGAGCCCCGCCGCGCAGCACCCGAACACCGCGCCGTAGGCGGCCGGACCGAGGTGATAGATTTCCTCGAAAACCCCGGGCGAGCCGCCCAGGTAGGCGAAAAAGCTGAAGGTGGTGAAGCCGCCCACCAGGGTATGGGTGATGAAGCCGCGCTCGCGCAGGATCGACCCGTAGCGCTGTCCCATCGCGCCCAGCCCCAGTTTCAGGCGTCGGTTCGCCGGCAGCGTATCGGGCAGCAGCACCGCCACCAGCACGCAACAGATCGCCCCGTAGCCGGCGCAGACCCAAAAGATCGCCTGCCATCCGGCGACCGCGAGCACCAGGCCGCCGAGCGAGGGGGCCAGGATCGGCGCTGCCCCCATCACCAGCATCAGCCGGCTCATCAGCCGCGCCGCCGCGTGCCCGTCGGCCAGGTCGCGCACGACGGCGCGCGGGATCACCATGCTGGCCGAGCCGCCGAACGCCGAGATCAGCCGGAACGCCGACAGCGTCGGCAGATCCGACGCCAGCGCGCAACCCACGGTCGCCAACGTGTAGAGTGCCGTGCCAGCCACCAGCGGCCAGCGCCGGCCGAACCGGTCGGACAACGTCCCCTGGGTGATCTGCCCGACCGCGAGCCCCGCGAACCAGGCCGCCAGGGTCATCTGCGCGGTGCCGGCCTGCCCGCCCAGCGCCTGCTCGATGGCCGGGAAGGCGGGCAGGTACATGT
>PLTJ01000017.1 GCA_003164455.1 Acetobacteraceae bacterium | reverse complement strand
CCGCGCGGGGATGCTGTCGCCGGACGGTCGCTGCAAGACGTTCGATGCCTCCGCCGACGGGTATGGCCGCGGCGAGGGCGTGGGCGTGGTGGTGCTGAAGCGCCTGGCGGACGCGGAGCGGGATGGTGATCGCATCCTGGCGGTGTTGCGCGGCTCGGCGGTGAACCAGGATGGGGCGTCGGGGGGGCTGACGGTGCCGAACGGCCCGGCGCAGGAGCAACTGATCGCCGCGGCGCTGGCGCAGGCGGGGGTGTTGCCGGCGGAGGTGGCTTACCTCGAGTGTCACGGCACCGGGACGTCGCTGGGCGATCCGATCGAGGTGGGGGCGGCGGCGGCGGCGCTGGGGGTGGACCGGGCGATGGAGCGGCCGCTGCTGCTGGGCTCGGCGAAGGCGAATATCGGGCATCTGGAGGCGGCGGCGGGGATCGCCGGTTTGATCAAGGTGATTCTCGCGCTGCAGGCGGGCGAGCTGCCGGGGCAGCCACATTTTGCCACGCCGAACCCGCACATCCCGTGGGAGCGTCTGCCGGTTGAAGTGGTGCGGGCGCGTCGGGCGTGGCCGGAGGGTCGGCGGATCGCCGGGGTGAGCAGCTTCGGCTTTTCGGGCACCAACGCGCATGTGGTGGTGGAGGGGTATGCGGCAGCGGCCGCGTCCGAGACAACGCAGCCCGCGCTGCCGGAGCGATCCGTGTTTGTTCTGCCGCTGTCGGCGAAGTCGGACGGCGCGCTGACGGCGATGGCGGAGCGCTATGTCGAGTGGCTTGCGGATCCGGCGCAGGCGGACGTGGCGCCGGGCGACGTGTGCTTCACGGCGGGTGCGGGGCGCAGCCACTTCGGTCACCGTGCGGCGGTGGTGGCGGCGGACCGGGCGGAGTTGCTGGCTGGGGTGTCGGCGCTGGCGGCGGGCGAGGCGCACCCGTCGGTGCATGTCGGTCAGAGGCGCGGATCGGCGCCGGCGCGGGTGGGGGTGCTGTTCACTGGCCAGGGCAGCCAGTGGGCGGGGATGGGGCAGGGCCTGTATGGGTCCGAGCCGGTGTTCCGCGACATGGTGGACCGCTGTGCCGCAGCGGTGGGCGGGCTCGGCCTGCATGCGCATCCGCTGCTCGAGGTGATGTTCGCCGGGCCAGACAGCGAACTGGCGCGATTGCTGGACGACACCCTCTACGCGCAGCCGGCGCTCTATGCGCTGCAATGCGGACTGTGGGCGCTGTGGCGGTCGTGGGGCCTGGCGGCGGAGGCGGTGCTGGGTCACAGCGTGGGCGAGTATGCCGCGGCCTATGCGGCCGGGGTGTTTGATCTGGAGGCCGGCGCGGGTCTGGTGGCGCGGCGCGGGGCGCTGATGAGCGCGCTGCCGGCAGGCGGGGCGATGGCGGCGGTGTTCGCCCCGGCGGAGCGGGTGGCGGCGGCCATTGCGCGGGTGAATGCGGAGGCAAGCGGTCCAGGGGTGAGCCTGGCGGCGGAGAACGGCACGCACCGTGTGGTGAGCGGGCCGGCGGGGCTGGTGACGGCGCTGCTGGAGCAGTTCAGCGCTGACGGGATGCGCTGCCAGAAGTTGGCGATAAGCCATGCGTTCCACTCGGCGCTGCTCGATCCGATGCTGGAGGGTCTGGAAGCGGCGGCGGCGGCGGTGACGCAGCGGGCGCCGGAACTGGCACTGGTGTCGAACCTGACGGGGGAGGTTTTTGCGGCCGGAACGACACCGGACGGGGCGTATTGGCGGCGGCACGCGCGCGAGCCGGTGCGGTTTGCGGCGGGAGTGGAGGCGCTGGCGGGCCAGGGCGTGGAGCTGCTGGTGGAGCTTGGTCCGCGGCCGGTGCTGGGATCGCTGGCGCAGGCGAGCTGGCCGGCGGGGTCGGAGGCGCCGGCGGGGGTGGCGACTTTGCGGCCGGGGGTGGCGGACAAGCTTGCGCTGGCGGAGGCGCTGGCCGGGGTCTACGCGGCAAGGGCGGCGGTGGACTTCGCCGGCTACGCCGGGGAGCGCGGCGCGAAGCGGATAGCGCTGCCGTCCTATCCGTTCGAGCGGGTGCGGCACTGGGTGGAAGCGCCGAAGCGGCGGCTCGCGGCGGCGGCGGGGCATCCGCTGCTGGGTGAGGCCCACCACGCGGCCGACGGCAGCGTGACGTGGACGCAGGAGCTGCGGGCGGACGAGCCGGGCTGGCTTGGGGATCACCGGTTGTTCGGGCGGGTGGTGGCGCCGGGGGCGCTGCATGCCTGCCTGGCGGTGGCGTCGAACGGTCTGTCGGTACGGGTGACGGACGGCCAGGTGCTGGCGCCGCTGGTGCTGCCAGAGGATGGAGCGGCGACGCTGCAGCTGCTGTTGGGAGCGGCGGAGGAGAGCGGCGAGCGGGTCTGGCGGGTGTTCGCGCGGAGGGCCGACGCGCCGGCGGAAGCGCCGTGGCGGCTGCTGGCGAGCGGGAAGGTGGCGCCACTGGAGGCGCCGGTGGCGCCGCTGGAGGTGCCGGCGGCGGCGGAGCTGGCGGAGCGCGACGTGGCCGAGTTCTACGCGGCGATGGCGGAGGCGGGGCTTCAGTTAGGTCCGAGCTTCCAGAGCCTGACCCGGCTGTGGGGCGGCGATGGCGTCGCGCGCGGCGAGATTGCGGCGCCGGACGGGATAGCGGGGACCGCGGAGGGGCTGCACCCGGCGGTGCTGGATGGGTGCTACCAGGTGTTGGAGGCGGCGCTGCCGGAGGCGGCGCTGACAGGCGGCGAGCCGTATGTGCCGGTGGCTTGGGAGGCGCTGGAGCTTTGGGGCGCGGCGCCGGCGCGGGTGATCTGCGAGGCGCGGTTGCGCGGGGCGCCGACGGCGGAGACCGTCACCGCCGATCTGTGGCTGAGCGATGCCGACGGTATGGCGTACGGGCGGGTGGTGGGCTTGGCGGGGAAGCGGGCGTCGCGAGCGGCGCTGCTGGGCGCGGCTGCGGGCGCGGAGGAGCTGCTTTACGAACTGGTTTGGCGTGAGGTGGCACTGCCAGTTACGGCCGGGGCGGCTCCAGGGTGCTGGCTGCTGCTGGGGGATGGCGTGCGCACGGCGTCGCTGGAGGAGGCTCTGACGGCGCGGGGTGCGATAGTCGTTGTCGCCACGGGAAGCGATGCCCCGATCAGGCTGGCCGACGGCCTGGCTAAGGCGGCGGCGCGGGGTGTGGCGGTGACGGGGCTGGCTTGGCTGGCGGGGGCGGTGGGACTGCCCGACGCCGCGACCGCCGAAGCGGTGATCGCCCCGGCGCTGGGGCTGAGCCAGGCGCTGCTGAGCGCTGGCCTGTCGTTGCCGCAGGGTTTGGTGATCGTAACCGAGGGCGCGCAGGCGACTTCCCCGGGTGAGGATGCGGCCCCGCTGGCGGCGGCGCTGTGGGGGTTCGGCCGGACGCTGCAGGCAGAGCAGCCGACGCTGCGGAGCCGGCTGATCGACCTTGCGGCGGACACGGAGGACGCCGCCGTGCTGGCGCAGGCGCTGCTGGCCGATGGAACAGAAACGCAGCTGGCGCGGCGCGGCGCGACTTGGTGGGTGCCGCGGCTGGTG
>PLTJ01000418.1 GCA_003164455.1 Acetobacteraceae bacterium | reverse complement strand
GTGGACCGCGCCACCGCCGCCCGGCTGCACCCCTCCGACAGCCAGCGCGTGGCGCGTGCCTGGGAAGTGTGGCGAGCGACCGGGCGGGGGCTCGCCGCCTGGCAGGCCGAGCCCGCCACGCCGGCGCCCTGGCGTTTCGCTGTGTTGTTGCTCGCTCCGCCGCGCGAGGCACTGCGCGGGGCCATCGCCAGCCGCTTTGCGACGATGCTGGTGCAGGGCGCGCTGGAGGAGGTGCGGGCACTGTTGGCGCTCGGTCTCGATCCGGCATTGCCGGCGATGCACGCGCACGGCGTGCCGGAACTGGTCTCGCACCTCCACGGCGAGATCTCCCTGGCGCAAGCCGAAGCCCATGCGGCGCTGGCGACGGGGCAGTACACGAAGCGGCAGGCGACCTGGTTTCGCCACCGGCTGCTGGTCGAACCATCGCGCTTGCATACGATCCATGCGCGCATCGCTGGTCTAGCGCAATTTTCGGTAAGTGAACTGGGCCAGATTATATCATTTATTCGCCAGTCGGGTTGACGCCGTGTACCGGCCGGGTTATGGGTGCCCGACCATGCCAGACGCACACCCCCACCAGATTCATGCCGAAATTCCCGCCCCCGGCGCGGAAATCCTCCTGCGCGCGCTGAAGGACCAGGGAGTCGATGTTATCTTCGGCTACCCAGGCGGGTCGGTACTGCCGATCTACGACGCGCTCTTCAACCAGAACGCGATCCGCCACATCCTGGTGCGGCACGAGCAAGCCGCGCTGCACGCCGCCGAGGGCTATGCGCGCAGCACCGGTCGTGTGGGCGTGGCGTTGGTGACCAGCGGTCCGGGCGCCACCAACGCGGTGACCGGCCTGACCGACGCCCTGATGGACAGCATTCCCGTGGTCTGCCTGACCGGCCAGGTGCCGACCCACCTGATCGGCAACGACGCTTTCCAGGAAGCCGACACCACCGGCATCACCCGACCCGCCACCAAGCACAACTACCTGGTGAAACGTCCCGGTGATCTGGCGCGCGTGGTGCACGAGGCCTTCTACGTGGCGCGCAGCGGCCGGCCCGGGCCGGTGGTGATCGACCTGCCGAAGGATATCCTGATCGGCAAGACCCTGTACACACCGCCGCCGGAAACCCCGCACCGCTCGTACCGCCCGCAGACCCAGCCGGATGCCGGTCAGATCGCCCGCGCCGTGGCGATACTGAAGTCGGCCAAACGGCCGATGGTCTATACCGGCGGCGGCGTGATCAACGCCGGCCCCGCGGCCGCCGAGGCGCTGACGCGCTTCGTGCGCAAGAGCGGCTTTCCCTGCACCAGCACGCTGATGGGGCTGGGCGCCTTCCCGGCCAGCGACCCGCAATTCCTCGGCATGCTGGGCATGCACGGCACCTACGAGGCGAACCTCGCCATGCACGGGTGCGACGTGCTGCTGAATGTGGGTGCCCGATTCGACGACCGGGTGACCGGGCGGCTGAACGCGTTCAGCCCGGGCAGCCGGAAGATCCACATCGACATCGACCCCTCCAGCATCAACAAGAACGTGCCGGTGGATGTGCCGATCGTGGCCGATGCCGCCCGGGCGCTGGCAGCGCTGCTGGCGGCGTGGGAAGCCGACCCCACGCCGGTGGACCGCCCCGCGATCGCTGCCTGGTGGCGGCAGATCGACGGGTGGAAAGGCATCGATTGCCTGCGTTACATCCAGCCGCGCGACCCTGGCTCGATCATCAAGCCGCAATACGCCATCCAGCGGCTGTATGAGATCACCCGCACGGTGAAGCAGGAGATCTTCATCACCACCGAAGTCGGCCAGCACCAGATGTGGGCCGCCCAGTATTTCAAGTTCGAGGAGCCGAACCACCTGATGACCAGCGGCGGCCTCGGCACCATGGGCTACGGCCTCCCGGCGGCCATGGGCGTGCAGATCGCCCATCCCGACGCGCTGGTCATCGACATCGCCGGCGAGGCCAGCATCCTGATGAACATCCAGGAGATGGGCACGCTGGCGCAATACCGCCTGCCCGTGAAGATATTCATCCTCAACAACGAATACATGGGCATGGTACGGCAGTGGCAGGAATTGCTGCACGGCGGCCGTTATTCGGAAACCTACTCGGCCGCCCTGCCCGACTTCGTGAAGCTGGCCGACAGTTTTCATGCCGTCGGCATGCGCGCGAAATCGGTGGACGATCTGGACCGGGTGATCCACGAAATGCTGGCCTGCGACCGCGCCGTGATCGCCGACATCGCAGTGGACCCGAAGGAGAACTGCTTCCCGATGATTCCCTCCGGGGCGGCGCACAACGAGATGATCCTGGGCAGCGAGCAGGTCGGAAGCGTCGCCGGCGTGACCGACGAGGGGAAAGTACTCGTCTAGCCCTTGCCGTATCGCTGCGTCGGTTTTTCCTCGCGCCAGAATCGAGACCGCAATGCCCGACTCCCAACTCAATTCGTGCCGAACGGCGACCATCGCCGTGCTGGTGGACAACGAACCCGGCATTCTCGCCCGGGTGGTCGGCCTGTTCTCCGGCCGCGGTTACAACATCGACAGCCTGACCGTCGCCGCGGTCGAGGACGGCGGCAACCGCAGCCGCATCAACATCGTCACCTCGGGCACCGAAATGGTGATCGAGCAGATCAAGGCACAACTCGACCGCCTGGTGCCGGTGCACCGGGTGGCCGATCTCAGCAAGAACGGGCCGTACCTGGCGCGTGAAATGGCGCTGATCAAGGTGGTGTGCCCGCACGAAGGCGCTGGCGGCAACAACCGCGCCGAGGCGCTGCGCCTGGCCGATGCCTTCCGCGCCCGGGTGGTGGATGCGACGACGGAAAGCTTCGTATTCGAGATGACCGGCTCGACCGACAAGCTGGACGCCTTCGTCGAACTGATGCGCCCGCTGGGTCTGGCCGAGGTTTCCCGCACCGGGGTCGTCGCCATCGCGCGGGGCACACGGGTGATCTGAGCCGTTGCCCCCAACACAAAACACATAACGAAAGGGATAACCAATGCGCGTTTACTATGATCGCGACGCGGATGTGAACCTGATCAAGGCCAAGAAGGTCGCGATCATCGGCTATGGCAGCCAGGGTCACGCCCACGCCAACAACCTCAAGGACAGCGGCTGCGCGAACGTGGTGGTGGGCTTGCGCGCCACCTCGGCCGCGGTGGCCAAGGCCGAAGCGGCGGGGTTCAAGGTGATGGACCCGGCGGCGGCGGCGAAGTGGGCCGACGTGGTGATGGTGCTGACGCCCGACGAGGGGCAGGGCGACCTCTACCGCGACAATCTGGCGCCGAACATGCGGCCGGGCACGGCCCTGGCTTTCGCGCACGGGCTGAACATCCATTTCAACCTGATCGAGCCGCGCGCCGACATCGACGTGTTCATGATCGCGCCGAAAGGCCCCGGCCATACCGTGCGCAGCGAATACCAGCGCGGCGCCGGCGTGCCGATGCTGGTGGCGGTGGCGCAGAACCCCTCGGGCAACGCGCTGGAAATCGCGCTGTCCTACGCCTCGGCGATCGGCGGCGGACGCGCCGGCATCATCGAGACGACGTTCAAGGAGGAATGCGAGACCGACCTGTTCGGCGAACAGGTCGTGCTGTGTGGCGGGTTGGTGGAACTCATCCGGGCGGGCTACGAGACCCTGGTCGGCGCCGGCTATGCGCCGGAGATGGCGTATTTCGAGTGCTGCCACGAGGTGAAGCTGATCGTCGACCTGATCTACGAAGGCGGCATCGCCAACATGAACTACTCGGTGTCCAACACGGCCGAGTACGGCGAATACGTGTCCGGCCCGCGGATCATCAACGACGCCACCAAGGCGGAGATGAAGCGGGTGCTGGCCGACATCCAGAGCGGCCGCTTCGTGCGCGACTGGATGCTGGAGAACAAGGTGAACCAGCCGAACTTCAAGGCCATGCGGCGCCGGCTGAGCGAGCAGCCGATCGAGCAGGTTGGCGAGAAGCTGCGGGCGATGATGCCGTGGATCGCCAAGAACAAGCTGGTGGACAAGACCAAGAACTGAGCCGACGCACGCCGGTCAGCAGCGCTAGTGTTCCGATTCACGCGACTGCCAGGTCGCATCTGTCGGGATCGGAACACTAGATGCCGCTGACCGGCGGCTGCTGCGCCGCCATGATCTCGCGGATGCGGGCGTTGGTGCCATTCAGGTCGGGCAGGCGGTGGCCCTTGGCGACCTCGGCCAGCCGCGGGCCTTCCGCTTTCTGCATCGCGATGGCGCGCTCGGCGACCTCCTTGATCTGGTGCGGCTTGAGCACCAGCACGCCGTTCTCGTCGGCCAGCACGGCATCGCCTGGCGCAACCGGCACGCCGCCGATGGTGACGGGCACGCAGAACTCGCCGTGCAGGAAGCGCAGTTTGGTGGTCACCGGCGACAGGCCCCGGGCCCAGACCGGAAAGGCGTAGTCGCGGATTTCACCGATATCGGTGGCCATGCCGTCCATGATGATGGCTTTCGCGCCGGCTGCCCTGGCGGCGAAGGCAATGCCGCCGCCGACCGCGGCGTGGCGGGTGTCGCCGCACCGGTCAACGATCAGCACGTCGCCCGGCCGGATCTGGCCGAGTGCGTAGTGCATCATCGTGCCGTCGAAGCCGGCGAACCGGATGGTGACCGCGGTGCCGGCGATGCGGGGGACCTGGAACAGGGCGTGGATGGCGGGATCGACGAAGCCGAAATCGAGGAAATGGCCGATCGTGGCCGGCTCGGCGGACTGCAACAGGGCGATGAGGTCGGGGTCGATCTGGGGGGGAAGATCATTCAGGGTGAACATGCTGGTTTCTTTCGCGGCGGCAAACGGTGACTGCAGATGCATGACCGAGCCCAGCGCATGCGCTGGGCTCGGCTGTCCAGCGCACCACGATCCGACGTTACGTCTGCTGGCAGGTTTGCGCCAAAGCCCGGAGGAGAGCGGCGTGCGCTTGCCCGACCAGATCGAGTAGGCGCGTTCGCACGCCATCCAGGATGGAGATGCGCCGGCGCGACCGTACGACTAGACTGGGACCAGCGGCATGGCCGCATGCCGGCACCAAGGATCTCCAAATGGACGCAGGCGACATCCTGGCGATGAAGCAGTACCTCGCTTGGCTCGTTCAGGCCCCCGAGCACATGTCGCATCTTTCCGATGGGCAGGTCAGCGAATTGTTGTGGCAGCGTCATCCTCGGCGCCGGTTCATCAAGCAGGTGGCGAAGGGAGCCTGCCTGCTGGACATCGGCGCCGGCTCTGGCGGGCTGGCGGCGTGGAAGGAAGGCGAGCCACGGCGCGCCGACATCCGGCTGTTTGGGGTCGACCAGCGCATGGGCGAACATGCCGCGCTGTATGAGGCATGGGAGGTGGTGAACCTCGACACCGGGAAGCCGCGCTTCCCCGGCATCCGGTTCGATGCCTTCTATGCGTCGCACCTGATCGAGCATCTGGCATCGCCCGACGACCTCGTGCAGTACATGGCCTGCGTGGCGAACGAACGAGCGGAGGTGTATTTCGAGTGGCCGTCACCGAAGACGCAGTTTTTCCCGACATCCGTCGCGTTCGAGCACGAGACAGGCTTGCACGTGTTGCCGCTGAACTTCTTCGATGACCATACGCACAAGGCGACGTTCGACATCGGGACGGTGTCGGCGATGCTGGCGCGCAGCGGGTTCGAGACAGTCGAGTCGGGTGAGATTGACCTAGGCGAGATCGCCATTGAGCACATGGCGCGTGGCAAGCGTCTGGGCGGTGGATGGTTCGGCACCGGGTTGTGGTCGATCGTCGGCTGGGCCAGCTACGTCCACGCGCAGCGCCGCGGAGATACGGCATCCATCGGGGGGTGACGGGAGGCATGCCAGCCCAGGGCATACCGGAGCGCCACTTTACCAGCTGCTCAGGGCCGCGCGCTTCCACGTATTCGTCGCGGTGCAGACATAGACGTAGTTCGCATCAACACTGATCTGGCCTGCCGTACACGCGGCCGAACTGCTGGCCGGGGTGGTTGGGCTCAGCAGCAAGGACGCCGCGCTGGCCGTGCCGGTCACGGCAAGAGCCGTCCCGCCGATCGTTCCGGTGTTGGAGATATAGCCGGTCTGCTGGCCGCCAGCATTCTGGAACCGTATCCAGCCACCGGTGCTGTTGCGCAGCGCAAGGTCCATGGCACCCGCACCGGATGTACCCTCCGCGTCGATCACCATCTGCCGGGTCGTCGGGTTGGTGGCGTTGTCGATTGCCGAATAGATCGACAGGTTCGGGTTTTCCGCAGCACCTGACTGGGTGAACGGCGTGCCCAGCACCTGGAAGGCGTTGCCGTAGGGATTGCCGCTCAACAGATCGCCGGCGCCGCCGAAGCTGTAGGGCGTCCCGGTATTCTTGATGAACGACTGGGCCAACACGGGCGCACCGTTGCCGAGGTTGATCGCCCCCGATCCCGCCAGTCGGACAAATCGCAGATTGCCCGTGGACGTGTCCGTCGTGATGGACCAGCCGTCCGTGAAGCCGCTGTTCCACAGCCGCAACTGGTTGTCCGACGCGTTCACGATCTGCAATGTCGCGTTCGTGCTGTAGACCCGGGCGGTCTGCATCGCCGTGAACTGGCCGGTATTGTCGCTGATGATGGTCTGCCCGGCCAGCGCTTCATTGTGGGTGGTGCCGGTGCTGTCCGTCCAGGAAATCGGGGTTCCGCCGTTGATCGTCGGTGTCTGAGTGCCGTTGCCGGTGTCAAGCATCAGGAAAATGTTGCCACCGGTACCGGTCTCCTGCACGACCGGTGCGCCATTGTAGTAGCCGAACACCTGCTGACTGCCGCCCACGAAGTGGATGCCACCGCCCGCTCCCGACGTGTTGCCGACCTGCTGGCACTGCGCGAGCCTGAAGTAGTTGTTGTCGGCGCTCTGATTGGGTGATGCGCTGGTATAGTTGAAGCACCAGCCGTTGCGTACGCGCAGCGTGGCATAGTCGAAGATATTGAGGCTGATGTTGCCGTTCTCTGCGCCACCGTTGCCGGTTGCCTGGAAGCGGATGCCATCGCCATCGGTGTCGCCGTTCGTGCCGCGAATGCTGAAGGTATTGTCCTGAACGTCGTTGGCCTCGCCCAGCGGCACGGTGTCGAGCAGCACGCCGGCCATCACCGCGTCGCGAAAGCCAAACCGAAACTCGCCCGCACGCACCGACATCAATTGTGCGCCATAGCCGGCGATGCTGTTGGCGTTGAAGAGGATGCCCTTGATACCAGTGCCGCGCAGCGGTTGGCCGGAGATCGTATTGCTCGGCGGCGCGATGGTAAGCATCGCCGCACCGGCATTCCCTGTCCATGTCAATACGGTCGGGAAAGTGCCCTGATGACTGAGATCGTCCCAGGATAGGCCGTCGCTGCCGCCGGCGCTGACCAGGCGTACCAGATCGGTGCTGATCGTCAGCGTGCTGGCAAGTTCATAGCTGCCGACGGGCACGATCACATCGCCGCCACGCGCGGCCACGGCTGCGTTGATCGCGGATTGGATGCATGGCGCCACGTCGTGGCCACTGTCCCAGGTGCACGTACCAAAATTGACGGCACGAATCGTGTCGCCAAGATGATCGGCGAGGGGACGCGACCGGCTGGTGCCGGTGGCGATGACGCTTGCGGACTGCGGTGATGGGGCGCTGATCTGCGCGACCGCCGTTGCGGGCACGCAGAACAGCCCGAGCAGCCCGAGCAGCGCATGCAGACATCGGGTCATGTACACCGGTCAGTAACTCACCGCGACAAAGGCATGCCCGGCGGTTGCCGCGACAGCGGTGACCGGGGTGCAGAGCGGGCTGGAAACGCGATAGGCCTGCCCGGGAAGCAGGGGAACCGACGTGGCGGAACCGGCCGTGGCTGGCCCGACGACGTCGACATAAAGCGGTTCGGTCGCGGTTGGCGGGTTGATGATGTCGGCAGTGTTGGCGATGCTGCTGGCAGCGAAGATCGTGACGGGGACGTTCGCCGTCACGATCTTCGCTGCCAGCGGGCCGGTTGGCACGCCGGGCAGAGGCGGCGCTGCCCGTACTGGCGTATTGCTGCCGGTGCCAAACGTGTTGTTCATCCATGCGAGAGGGTTAGACATGCAGGTAACTCCCTGGATTCGGCCTTGCCGTGCGAGGCTCCGTCGTGCTGCGCCGCGGGTCGGTCGCGGAGCGTGCCAAGCGCCCTGCGAGGCGCCGTGACTGCCCGCGTGCCAAAGCCCGGAGAGGCATGCGTCAAGCCGCCAATCCGTCAGATCGGCGACACCACGCGAGGCGACGGAGAAAGGATTGCGGTCGGCAGAGTCCGGCTGCCGATTAGGATAATCTACACGATGTCCCGGCATGAGGCAAGAACAAATTCCTATACGGTGATCCATGCGGCCTCAGGTCCTCGTCCTGGGCCGCTTCAGTCCACGGGTGGCAGGCCCGGTAGCGGCCGGTCGGCGCGGACCCGGAACTGCTGCACCGGATGACCCGGCGCCATCCAGACCTGGAACTCCAGCTTGCGCCGAAGGAAGGCGCGCTGAGCCCGCTCGGCGGAGGAGACGTGCACGCAGAGGAACCGGCCGCTGCGCCAGTGCCGCGGCTCGCGGGTCGCCTGCCAGGGCTCATCGGCGGTCAGGCAACGCAACTCGACTTTCGCTGCGGTGACGTCCCCGGTGAATTCGAACACGATCATTTCGTCCGGCGTGAGCGCCTCCAGCGCGCCTGGCGTGCCGATATCGATGGTTACCCGCTGACCCGTCACGAAATACCGTTCGTTGGCGAGATCGCGGTTCAGCGCACCGAGCCCGTCCGTGAGTCGGCCATAACAGCCGGCAAAGGGAGCCTCCTGCGCCTCGCTCAGCGGCGAGCGCCGGACGCAGCCGCCTGCCGGCAGATCGGCATTGCCGGCGACGAGGCGCGAACCCAGCAGGATGTCCTTGAACTGGGCCGGCGTGACGAGGTCGAACAACAAGCGCGGATCCTGCAGCGGCACGTTCCGTAGTTCGGGCAGCCAGGGCACGCCGTGCGCGCGCATGTAATTCATCGTGTAGAATGACGCCCGCATGAGCGCGGTCTCGGGGCTGCGCCACTCGGTCAGATGGGCGTTGAACGCGACGGGCTGGCCATGGACCGGCCAGGGTCTCTCGCCCGGGCGCGGCAATTTGTCGGCGGTCAGCACCAGCCAGAGATAGTTCAGATGCAGTTCGGCGGACACCTGCTCGCGATCGAACAGGAAGGCCTGGCGCGCTACCTGATCGCTGCCGGCCGTGCCCTGGATCCAGCCCGGGGCGACATAGGTGGGCATATCCATCTCCGCCACGGCGCCGTTCGCTGCGAAGAATCGCTCCAGTTCGGCGGTGTCGAGCGTCAGCACCTCGTCGGCATCGATCCGGCAGATGTATCGGTGCGCGCAGGCCGCAAACCCGGCGAGGCGCTTCTCGATCTCGTTGGACCACAGGCGCGACACGGTCCGATACGGTATCCCGAGCGCTCCGATGATGTCGTACACGCGCTGGTCGGACCGCAACGGATCGTGTCCGAGCCACCGGAAATACTCGGCCATCCAGTCATAGGCGCCATCAACGACGACCAGTTCATCGATCATCGGCGCAACCGATCGCAGCGCCGGCTCCAGCAGATTCCAGTCGTTATAGATGGACAGGTAACCGCTGCATTTCCGGCTCATGCGATCTCCCGGGCTGGCGATCGGATGTCAGCGGCAGGCGAGCCCTGACGTCTATATCTTGCGTAACAGGAACAACGCCTGTTCGCCGAACAGGTTGGCCAACCCAACGAAGCGTCGCCAGGGCGAGCGTTGCCCGGCATCGTCCACCGCCAGCCACTTCTCCACCTGGTAGCCCTCCTCGCCGCACAGCACGAAGAAGTCGCGGATGGTGCACGGATGGATGTTCGGTGTCTCGTGCCAGGGCCGTCCCCAGACCGACGTCATCGGCATCCGGCCGAGCCAGAACAGCTGCCAACGCAACTGCCAATGGCCGAAGTTCGGGAAACTGACGATCGCCCGCTCGCCGATGCGTAGCATCTGCCGCAGCACCTCGCGCGGCCGCTCCACCGCCTGCAGCGTGCGCGAGAGGATGACATAGTCGAACGCGCCGTCCGGATATTGCGCCAGGTCGGTGTCGGCATCGCCGTGCATCACCGGCAGCCCATGCGCGACCGAACGCGTCACCTCGGCCATGTCAATCTCGATGCCGCGCGCATCACAACCACGGGTGCGGTAGAGATACTCGATCAACGCGCCGTCGCCCGAACCGATGTCGAGCACTCGCGAGCCCGGCACTACCATCTCGGCGATCAGACGAAAATCCAGCCGCAGGTTCTTGGCGACATACTGCACGCCCTCGGCGGGCACCGGCGCATTCATAGCGCCAGACCCGCGTGTTCGGCACAGCCGGCGAGAAAGCCGGCCAGGGTGCGATGAAAGTCCGGTTCGTCGAGCAGGAAGGCGTCGTGGCCCTTGTCGGAGGGAATTTCGACGAAGCTGACGTTGGCGGCGGCGCGGTTCAGAGCCCGCGCGACGGACCGACTTTGGGCGGTGGGAAACAGCCAGTCGCTGCTGAAGCTGACCAGGCAGAACCGTGTCGGGCTGCCGGTGAATGCCTTCGACAGGTCGCCGCCATATTCGGCGGCGAGGTCGAAGAAATCCATGGCGCGGGTGATGGTGAGATAAGCGTTGGCGTCGAAGCGGTCGACGAAGGTGCTGCCCTGATGCTGCAGGTAGCTTTCCACCTCGAAGATGTCGCCGAACAGCGACAGCTCGCCGTCGCCGCCGCGCAGGCGCCGGCCGAACTTGCGGGTGAGCGCCTGTTCCGAAAGGTAGGTGATGTGCGCGGCCATCCGTGCCACCGCCAGGCCGCGCGCCGGCACCTTGCCGTTCTCCCAGTAACGGCCGCCTTGCCAGTTCGGGTCGGCGAAGATGGCCTGGCGACCGACCTCCTGGAAAGCGATGTTCTGGGCGGAGTGATAGGCGGCAGTGGCGATCGGCACCGCGGCGAAAACCGCCTCGGGGTAGGCGGCCGCCCAGTCCAGCACCTGCATGCCGCCCATCGAGCCGCCGATGACGGCGAACAGGCGCCCGATGCCCAGGTGGTCGATCAGCCGCTTCTGCGCGCGCACCATGTCGCGGATGGTCACCGGTGGGAAGTCGGTGCCCCAGGGGGTACCGTCGTCATCGTCGCGCGGGCTGCTCGGTCCGGTGGAGCCCATGCAGCCGCCGAGCACGTTGGCGCAGACCACGAACAACCGGTCGGTATCGACCGGCCTGCCGGGACCGACCACCATGTCCCACCAGCCCGGTTTGCCGGTAATCGGGTGGGTCTCGGCGACGTACTGATCCCCGGTCAGGGCATGGCAGACCAGCACGGCGTTGGATCGTTCGGCGTTCAGTCGCCCATAAGTACGGTAGGCTACAACCAGCCGCCGCAAGGTCACGCCGCATTCCAGCGCAAACCCGTCGTCAAAGACGACGTTTTGGTGGTTGACGGGAGATGACGCCGTGTCCATGGCGGCAACGCATAAGGCCCNNTGCATCCGCTATTCCAACCGGCCCGAAACCCCGCCGCAGACATGTCCAGCACCGCTCCCAGCGCACCCGACCCGACAGACCCCTCCACGGCAGCGCTGACTGGGCTGCACGCCGAGATCGACCGCCTGGACGATGCCATCCACGACCTGCTGATGGCGCGGGCGGAGGTGGCGGCACGGCTGCGCGTGGGCGGCGGCAAGGGGCCGGTGGTGCTGCGCCCGGGTGGCGAGGCCGACATCCTGCGCCACCTACTGCACCGCCACCGTGGCGATCTGCCGCGCCGCGCGGTCGTGCGGGTGTGGCGCGAATTGCTGGCGGCGATCACGGCCATGCAAGGCCCCTATGCCATTACCGCCTGCGAGACCGAGCTCGGCAATGGCTATGTGCAATGCGCGCGCGAGCATTTCGGTGCGCTGAGCCCGCTGCGCGTGCATCGTAGCCCGGCGCAGGCGATCGCCGAGGTCAGCGCCGGCACTGCCACCGCCGCCGTGCTGCCGCTGCCGACCGAGGAGGAGACGTCGCCCTGGTGGACGTCGCTGTTGCATCGGGTGGATTCGCGCCTCCACGTGGTGGCGCGGCTGCCGTTCTGGGGACCGCGGCCGGAAGGGGCACCGCGTGTCCAGGCGCTGGTGGTGGCGGCGATGCCACCCGATCCGAGCAGCCGGGACCGCTCGTTGATCACCCTCGAGCTGCCGCCGGAGCAGAGCCGGGCACGCCTGTCCGTGGCGCTGGCGGCGGCTGGGTTCGACGCCGGCCGGACGCTGCTGCGGCGCGATCCGCGCCTGCCGGTAGCGCAGGCCCTGGTGGATATGGATGGTTTCGTGACCGATGACGACCCGCGGCTGGCGGCGCTGAGTGATGCGCTGCGTCCGCCGGTGGTTCTGGGCGCCTATGCCCTACCCGTGGAGGAAGACAACACATGACCGGACCGACGCCGCGCCCCGAAATCATGACAATCGAAGCCTATGCCGCCGGTGAGTCAAAGATGCAGGGCGTCAACCGCATCATCAAGCTGTCGTCCAACGAGGGCGCGTTCGGCCCATCGGTGAGCGCGCAGGAGGCTTACCGCCAGGTCGCGGCGGAGATCCATCGCTACCCCGACGGCGGCTCGCTGGCCCTGCGCCGGGC
>PLTJ01000217.1 GCA_003164455.1 Acetobacteraceae bacterium | reverse complement strand
GCCATCTCGCGGGCCGTCCTCCGGCCCGACATCGCCGAGGGCGAGCGCACCGGCATCGCCCGCGCTTACTACCGCGCCGAGCGCGACAGCACCGCTTCATCGCAATCCCAAGCCGCAGGGCAACCCGCATGACATCCCCCCGCTTCGTCCAGGTGCACACTCTCACTTCATATCCGGCCGTGCTGCTCAACCGCGATGATGCCGGACTCGCCAAGCGTTTGCCGTACGGCGGCACCTCACGCCTGCGCGTCTCCTCGCAGAGCCTCAAGCGGCATTGGCGCAAGGCCGAGGATGCCTGGGCGCTCTCTGCCATCGGCGCGCCCATGGCCGTGCGCTCCCGTCATGTCGTCGAGCGTGCCATTCTGCCTGCGATTGCCGGCGCCCCCGAGGATGTGGTGGAAGCCGTGCGGGTGGCGCTCGCGAAGAAGCTGTTCGGCGACAAGAATGTGGAGGTGAAGAACCGTCAGGCCCTGCTGCTGGGTCAGCCCGAGATCGCCTATCTCGCGGGGATCGCACGGCAGGCGGCCGCGGCCGGCTCGGCCAAAGCGGCGGAGGCCGCCATCGAGGCGGCGCTTGGCAAGGGTGACGGCAAGAAGAACCTCGCTGCCATGAGGGATGTTGCCGGCAACCTCGCCGCGGGGCTGGAGTCCGCCCTGTTCGGCCGCATGGTCACCTCCGATCCGGAGGCCAACACCGACGCCGCCATCCATGTCGCGCACGCCTTCTCGGTGCATGCCGAGGAAACCGAGAGTGACTACTTCACCGTGGTGGACGATCTGGTCCGCACCGAGGAAGGCGAGGCCGGCACCGCGGGCATCTTCGACACCGAACTGACCTCCGGCATGTTCTACGGCTACGTCGTCATTGATGTGGCGGGCCTGGTGGACAATCTCGGTGGCGACCGCGCGCTCGCCGCCAAGGTGGTGGAACACCTGCTGCACCTGATCGCCACCGTGACTCCGGGCGCCAAGAAGGGCAGCACAGCGCCCTATGCCTATGCCGAGTTGATGCTGGTCGAGTTGGGCGCAGCGCAGCCGCGTTCGCTGGCCGGCGCCTTCCGCCGTCCGGTGCCGCTTACCGGCGACGTTCTGGACGGCGCGCTCGCGGCGCTTGCGGACCAACTCGGCCGCTTCGATACCGCGTATGGCGGCACTGAGCAGCGCGCCGCGCTGGTGACCGCCGACGTCGCGCTGCCCGGTGTCGCCGAGCCGATTGGATTGGATGCGCTGGCCGCCTGGGCCGCGGCGGCAGTGCGCGGCGCGGAGGCGGACTGACCATGTCCCGCCACTTGCTGCTGGTGCTGGAAGGCCCGCTATTGGCCTTCGGGGGCGAGGCGGTGGATGCGCACGGCGTGGTGGACGATTTCCCCTCGGCCTCCATGCTGACCGGCCTGCTCGCCAATGCGCTGGGCTGGCGACGGGGGCAGCGCGACGACCATGCGCGTTTGCAAACGCGGCTGCGCTTTGCCGCCCGCATCGACGCCGAGGGCCAGCGCCTCACTGATTTCCAGACGGTCAAACTCGAAAAGAACGACACCGGCTGGACCACGCGCGGCGTACCCGAGGGGCGCGATGGCGGGGCAGCAACTTACAACTCGCCGCATATCCGCCGGCGCGACTACGACGCCGACAAGCGCGTCACGGTGGCGCTGCGTCTCGACCCGGCTGACGAAGCGCCGACACTGGACGACCTGGAAGCGGCACTCCACCAGCCGGCGCGCCCGCTGTTTCTTGGCCGCAAACCCTGCCTGCCCAGCCGTCCCTTGTTCGAGGCGATCGTCGAAGCGCCAAGCCTGCTCGACGCACTCGCTGCCTCAGCCCCCGCGCAGTCTTGCCGCGTGCTGCTGCCCGTCACCGAAACGGCGTTGCCGCAGGACGAACTGCGCCAAGTGGCCGATCGGCGCGACTGGCATTCCGGCGTGCATGGCGGGCAGCGGACGGTGCGGGTGCGCCACGTCGCCGCCAAGACTGGCCTCGGATCGGCCCCATCATGACCCTGCACCTGATCCAGTTGCGCCCAGACATGCCGCGCCTGATGCGCTGGGCCGCCAGCAACGGCGTGTTGCCACGCGACGACGATGACCTGGGCTACGCGTTGCACGCTGTTCTCAACGCCTGCTTCCAGGGGCTCAGCCCGGCGCCGTTCGCCCTGCTGCGCGATAGCGGGGCGGCAGCACCGATGGCCATCTGCGCCCGCGACACCGAGGACTGGCGTACGCAGGGTATGTTGCTGGCCTACTCGGCCCATGACGCCGCCGCGCTGGCGGCACAGGCCGCGGCCTTCGCGCTGCCCGACGCGACTGTTGCCCTCGGGCTCGATCGGCTGGCGGGTAAGGCGATGCCAGAGCGGTTCGCCGGGGGGCGGCGCCTCGGTTTCCGAGTCCGTGTGCGCCCGATCGTGCGGGCCGACCGCGACGGCGACCGAACCCGCACGCGGGAGGTTGATTCGTTCCTTGCCGCCGTTGCCGGCACCGCACCCGGCGAGGGGCCGGCGAGAGCCGACGTCTATCGGGACTGGCTGGTGCGTCACCTTGCTGAGGGCGGCGCCGGCGTGGAGGCTTTGACCCTGCAAGCGTTCCGGCTGTCGCAGGTGCACCGCCGCACGCAGCCAGATGCCGGCCAGGCTCGTCATCTGCGCCGGCAGTTGGGGCCGGACGCCACTTTTTCCGGCACCCTGACCGTGCGCGATCCCGAGTGTTTTTCCGCCCTGCTCGCGCGCGGCGTGGGCCGGCATCGCGCTTTCGGCTTCGGCATGCTGCTGCTGCGTCCGGCATGACCGTGCCGAGGCGATCATGCTGAAGGGGCGCCTCGGGCTGGAGCAGGCCCGGCTGCCGCATGCTGACCGGCACGGGCTGGTCTATCTCGAACGCGGCGCGCTGACGGTCGAGGATGGTTGCCTGCGCTTCGTGGGCGGCGGCGGTGAAGTAGTTGCAGCAGGTGACTACCGCATCCCCCACCAGGCGCTGTCAATGGTGCTGCTGGGACCAGGATCGACGGTCAGCCACGACGCGTTGCGCCTGCTGGCCCGGCACAACACCGCCCTGGCGGCGGTCGGCGAGGACGGCGTACGGCTCTATACGGCGCCCCCGCTGTTGCCGGATTTCTCCAACCTGGCACGGGCGCAAGCGCTGGCTTGGGCGGACGCCAAGGGCGCGCGGATGATGGCGGCACGCCGGATGTATGCGTGGCGGCTTGGTGAAGTATTGCCGCATCGCGACATCGCCGTGCTGCGCGGCATCGAGGGTGCGCGCATGAAGGAGACCTATCGGCTGACGGCGGAGCGGATGGGTGTGCGCTGGCAGGGCCGGCA
This sequence comes from Acetobacteraceae bacterium, assembly GCA_003164455.1. Taxonomy (GTDB): domain Bacteria; phylum Pseudomonadota; class Alphaproteobacteria; order Acetobacterales; family Acetobacteraceae; genus Rhodovastum. Next base: position 10,324 of record PLTJ01000217.1, on the reverse strand, counting down.
CTACGACCGGACCGACCCGATGGCGGCCGATGCGCCGAACCAGGCCTTGAACCATGCTGCCAGCGCGGTGGAGGGTGCCGCGGCGATCGCGGTCGCGGCGACGGCGACGATTCCCCAGCTTGGTTTCATCCACGAGGATTCCGGCCAGAGTTTTGTGCTCGATATCGCTGACCTGTTTCGCGACACGGTGACGATCCCCTGTGCCTTCAAGGGTGTGCTGGCGCAGCAGCGGCGGCCGGCCGACCCGCTGGAACGGCTGGTCCGCCGGATCGTGGCCGAGCGGTTGCGCCGCGATCAGGTGATCCCGAGCATGATCGACCGGATCAAGTCGCTGTTCGCGGCGCCAGAGGCCGCGGGTTGATGCCGATGACAGTGGTAGTGGTCCGGGACGTTCCCGATCGGTACCGCGGCTTCATGGCGTCGATCATGCCGGAGATCGGGCCAGGGATATTTGTGTCGCCAGAACTGTCGCATGGCGTGCGGAACCGTTTGTGGACGGTCATCTCGGCATGGTGGGATGGGCTGCCCGGCGGATCGGTCGTGATGGTTTGGCGGGACGAGGCGGCGCCCGGTCGGCTGGGCGTTAAGACGCTGGGATTGCCTGCGCGGACGTTGGTAGACCTTGATGGAGCCTTGCTTGTTCGGCGCGATCTTTGACATGTGAATAGGATCGAGGTTTTATGCCCTAGAGGTTCCCCCGCCCACGCGGGGATGGCCCCGCTTATCAGCCTGGCGCCGGGGTCGCTCCAAAGGTTCCCCCGCCCACGCGGGGATGGCCCCCGGCGGTGGACGTGGCCCGCGAGCCGCTACCGGGTTCCCCCGCCCACGCGGGGATGGCCCCGCATCGGCGATGGACCCGACCGCCGTTTCCTTGGTTCCCCCGCCCACGCGGGGATGGCCCCCACGGGTTGTCCCGCCAGTTGGCCTCTACGACGGTTCCCCCGCCCACGCGGGGATGGCCCCTGGTCCACGCGGCGGCGGAACGGGCCGAGGAAGGTTCCCCCGCCCACGCGGGGATGGCCCCCGAGAGGACCACGACGATGACGCCCGAGAGCGGGTTCCCCCGCCCACGCGGGGATGGCCCCGGCGTCGCTGCCGTCGATGTCGGCGCGGTAGAGGTTCCCCCGCCCACGCGGGGATGGCCCCCCGCCATCACACGAAATGGTCCGGGTCACATGGGTTCCCCCGCCCACGCGGGGATGGCCCCCGTGGTGGCATCCGGCACGACGGCGACCGCCAGGTTCCCCCGCCCACGCGGGGATGGCCCCCCGATGGTCACCGCCACCAACGACGTTGCCGCGGTTCCCCCGCCCACGCGGGGATGGCCCCGGAGGAAGCTGGCAGACTGACCGGCTCACCGGGGTTCCCCCGCCCACGCGGGGATGGCCCCAAACCGAGTCCTGAGACGACGCCGGACCCCTGGGTTCCCCCGCCCACGCGGGGATGGCCCCGTGGAATGCTCCATCCCGACGCGGCCAAGCACGGTTCCCCCGCCCACGCGGGGATGGCCCCTCCAGCGGCAGGCCCTTGATGCTCGCGTTGCCGGTTCCCCCGCCCACGCGGGGATGGCCCCGATCGTGTGGGCGCACCGGCACATTTTCCAGAGGTTCCCCCGCCCACGCGGGGATGGCCCCGCCACCGAGATGCGATTAGGTGGGCCTGAATGGGTTCCCCCGCCCACGCGGGGATGGCCCCCGAAATTGCGGGAGACGTCCAGGTCGGAATACGGTTCCCCCGCCCACGCGGGGATGGCCCCCCACGTCATCACCGGCGAGTAGAGGGCGTTGAGGTTCCCCCGCCCACGCGGGGATGGCCCCTCCGCGCACAATACTACTGGCCGCACTCGGATGGTTCCCCCGCCCACGCGGGGATGGCCCCCTATCCCGCCATCACCATCTGGCAGCCCTGGGGGTTCCCCCGCCCACGCGGGGATGGCCCCGTCGGGGAGGCCTTCGGAGCCAGCAGCCCTTCGGTTCCCCCGCCCACGCGGGGATGGCCCCGTCACCGCCACTGGTGGCAGCACGCCTCAGACGGTTCCCCCGCCCACGCGGGGATGGCCCTTGCTGGCCGCAAGTGCCCGGGCGCCGTCAAGGGGTTCCCCCGCCCACGCGGGGATGGCCCCCTGGATACCGACGTGGCCGCCGTGTGGACGCAGGTTCCCCCGCCCACGCGGGGATGGCCCCTGGTGCCGGACCCGCTGGCAATCGCGGGGTTGGGTTCCCCCGCCCACGCGGGGATGGCCCCGCGGATACCCTGCTCCTGCCGGCGAACCTCTTGGTTCCCCCGCCCACGCGGGGATGGCCCCAGAGACGCCCAGGAGCCTGCGTGGCATCCTGGGGTTCCCCCGCCCACGCGGGGATGGCCCGCCGCGCTCACTTTCCTCTTGTGCCGATATGTAGGTTCCCCCGCCCACGCGGGGATGGCCCCGTGCAAATCCCATCCGGCGCCTCGCCGCCCTGGGTTCCCCCGCCCACGCGGGGATGGCCCTTGCACCCGGACGTTGCCCGCCACGGTCGCCACGGTTCCCCCGCCCACGCGGGGATGGCCCCTCGCCAATGATCATCTTGCTCTACATGGATGGGGTTCCCCCGCCCACGCGGGGATGGCCCCGTAGCGACCGCACTTCCGACCGCGCCCGCGTAGGTTCCCCCGCCCACGCGGGGATGGCCCCATGGATAAATTGTAATGTGATAGTGCCGCCGCGGTTCCCCCGCCCACGCGGGGATGGCCCTCGCGCGTCACCATCGCCACGCCGTCGACCACGGGTTCCCCCGCCCACGCGGGGATGGTGCGCGCGCCGGCGCCAATCTGGCGAACCTATCCCGGCCCGTTCGGGCGTGTGTCCGGCGCCCGTTGAAGCCCCGATGAAGCCCCACGCCGCTTCGACGATCGAGAAACGCAGCGGCGCCCCTCTCTAAGACATTGAATTTATTTGGCGTCCCCGGCGGGATTCGAACCCACGGCCCCAGGATTAGGAATCCTGTGCTCTATCCTGCTGAGCTACGGGGACAGCCCGCTCACCTATAGCCAGATACGCCGCCCCCGTCAGCCCCGCTCGCCAACCCGCTTGGCCAACCGACCCGCACCGTGCGGACTCCGTCCCCAACAGTCCCTTACCGGGGGAAAGCGCGTGTCCAAGGTCATCATCTCCAGGACACTGCGCCGGACCTTACGCGACACTCTCCGCCGACCAGGTCACATGCGCATCCAGCGGCACCACCGGCCGCGGCAGGTGCTTCCANNACCACGACGACCCGCTGGGCCGCGATGTCGATGCCGAACGTCTCCAGGAAGGCGGGGTCGGCACACTGGAACCGCTCCGAGACCACCAGCACGGTGATGCCGTCCAGCAACAGCGCCGCGGCCGGGCCCATGTCCATGCTGTTGCCGGCGTAAATGCCGCGCCGCCCGCGCACGGGGCCCGGGTGCAGGGTGGCGACCCGCGCCGGCGCATGGAACGGCAGGGTAAAATCGCTGCTCGGATCGCGATTGAAATGCGCGGTGAAGGCCGCGCCCACACCGCGCCGGTGCGCCTCGGCGGCCAGCAGCGGGTCGTGGATCAACCCGACCACCGCGTCGCGCACGCCGGCGGCGTGGAAGGCGGCGAGAATGAACATGGTGTCGCCGCGTCCGCCGCCGCCCGGATTGTCGGCTACGTCGGCAAAGATCAGCGCCGGGCGGGAGCGGTCCTCGGTGCCCTTGGCCAGCCGCACCGCGTCTTCAGGGCTGGTCAGGTGGGGATGGAACTTCTCCCGTCGCTGCCAGCCCGCCCGGGCGATTTCCAGCGCCAGGGCCTGCGCGGTGTCGCGGTCGGTCGCCGTCACCACGGCGGTCAAACCATTGTACGGCGTGTCGCCATAGGCGAAGCCGCCCATCACCGACACATTCACCACCCGTCCCGCCCACGGCGGCTGGCGCATCAGCGTCTGGCCAAGGTCGATCAGTTCGCCATACGGCCGGTTGGGCGCATCGGCGGCGGTCAGCAAGGTGACCGTCGGCGGCACGATGGGCAGCCGCACCTTGGCGACCGCCGTGCCCAGCCCCGCCATCAGCCGGCGCAGCACCTGTGCCGACTCGGCGCCGCGCGCGCGCATGTCGAGATGCGGGTTGGTGCGGTAGCCGATAAAAGCGTCCAGCGTGGCGATGTCGGCGTCCGATACGTTGGCGTGCAGGTCGTAGCTCGCCACCACCGGCACGTCCGCTCCGACCACCCGGCGCACCATGGTCTGCACCGTGCCCTCGGGGTCGTCGTCGCCGGTGGTCAGCCCGGCGCCGTGCATGACGCAGTAGACGCCGTCNNGCCGCGCGCAGCCGCGCCTCCCATTCCAGCATCAGCCGGTCGAAGAATTCCTGTTCCACCGGCCCGTTCGGCTCCGCCATGGCGAGCAGGACGGGCAGCGGCTCCCACGGCCCGGCGGCGTCCATGTCGGCGACGAAGCCGGGCAGCTCGGCCAGCATGTGGGGCGCGGCGGAACGCGCGTCGGCCAGCAGCGCCTCCCCGCGCAGCAGGGTGCGGCTGACGAAATCGCGCTCGATGGCCGGCGGCGCAAACCGGTTGCACTCGATCGAGAAGCCCAGCAGGGCGATCCGTCGCGTCATAGCGACACCCCCAGCATGTCGGCGATCCGCGGCGTGGCCTTCAGGCCGCTGCCGGTGAGCACCAGCACGGTCGTCTGTCCCGGCGCCACCGCGCCGGCGGCGAGCAGGCGGCGGTGGGCCGCCAGCACCTGGGCGGCGGTCGGTTCGACGTAGATGCCGGTCGACGCCAGCTCCAGCGTCGCCGCGGCAATTTCTTCCTCGGTCAGCATCACCGCCCCGCCGCCGCTCCCGCGCAGCGCGCCCAGCACCTCGCGCAGGCGGATCGGCACGGCGATCGCGGTGCCCTCGGCGATCGTCGGGCGGATCGGGGTCGCCACCGGCGCGTCGGCGCCGGCCAGGAAGGCGGCCGCGATCGGCGCGCAATTCCTGGGCTGGGCGGCGAAGAGGCGCGGCATCCGCGCGATCGCCCCGGCCCGCAGCAGTTCGGAGAAACCGATCTCGCAACCCAGCACGTTCGATCCCGCCCCGCACGGCACGATGACATTGTCGGGCGCCTTGAAGCCGAGATCCTCCCAGAGTTCGTAAGCCAGCGTCTTGGTGCCGTGCAGGAAGAACGGGTGCCAGTTGTGGCTGGCGTAGAACACGCGGGCCGAGCGGGCCACGGCCGCATCCGCGGTGTCCTGCCGGCTGCCCGGGATCAGTTCCACGGCCGCCCCGTGCGCGCGCATCTGCACCGTCTTGGCCGGGCTGGTCGAGGCCGGCGCCATGATGGTGGCGTGCAGCCCGCCGGCGGCGGCGTAGGCCGACACCGCCGCCCCGCCATTGCCCGAGCTGTCCTCCAGCACCGCCGCAATCCCCTGCTGGCGCAGCAATGACAGCATCACGCTGGCGCCGCGGTCCTTGAAGCTGCCGGTGGGCATGACCCACTCGCATTTCAGCAGCACGTCGGTGCCATTCAGCCGGCGCGCCAGCAGCGGGGTGCAGCCCTCCCCCAGGGTGATCGGCGCCGCGCAGGCCAGCGGAAAGGCGGCGCGGTAGCGCCACAGACCCCGTGTCGCGCCCTCAATCTGGTCGCGCCCGATGCCGGGCAGTGGCGTCAGCAGCAGCGGCTCGCGCGCATCGCCGCACCAGCGCGGGGTATCGATCGGCCAGGTCCGGCCGGTATGGGGATCAAGATAAGCGACGGTCATGGCGTTCCGGCCCCCCAGGAAACCAACAGGCTCGCGCCACCGCGCCCGGCTTGCAAGCCCCGTCCGGGCGGCCCGCTCGGTTCCTTGTTCGCTCTCAAGGTGGTATCGCTGGCGCGTCCCGTCGGAGAGCGTTCGATGAAGCGAGCCTTGATCGGCCACACCGGTTTCCTTGGCGCCACCCTGCTCGCCGACGGCGGTTTCACCCATGGCTTCGACAGCCCTGATTTTCAGGACATGCGCGGCGCGCGGTTCGACGAGGTGGTGTGCGCCGGCATCCCGGCGGCGGAATTTCCGGTCACCCAGGAGCCCGGGCCCGACCGCGCCGCCATCGCCGCCCTGCTGGACGTGCTGGCGACGGTGCGGGCCGACCGTTTCATCCTCATCTCCACCATCGACGTCTATCCCGACCCCGCGCAGCCGCTCGATGAGACGGCGGTGCTGGAGGGGCTGACCAACCATCCCTACGGGGAGGTGGAGAAGTTCGTAACATCGCGTTTTCCGAATCATGCGGTGGTGCGCCTGCCCGCGCTGTTCGGCGAGGGGCTGAAAGGGAACGCGCTGTACGACCTGCTGCACGACAATAACGTCGAAAAAATCAACCCGGCGGCGCAGTTCCAGTGGTATCCGACCCGCCGCCTGCCCGGCGATCTCGTGCGCATGGCCCGCGCCGGGCTGCGCCTGGTCAACCTGGTCACCGAGCCGATCGCGCTGCGCGACGTGATTCGCCGGTTTTTTCCCACCGCCGGCGTCGGGCCGGAGAGCGAACCCGCCCCGCGTTACGCGCTGCGCACCCGCCACGCCGAGCTGTTCGGCGGCACCGCGCCGTACATCACCGGCCGGTCGCAGGTGTTGCTGGCGATGGGCGACTTCATCAAAAACGGCCGCCGCCGCTAGAGCGGGCCAAGGAGAAAGCCCCATGACCGACCCGCTCGAACTTGTCACCGTCCTCGCCCGCGACCTGGTGCGCATCGACAGCCGCAGTTTCCTCTCCAACCTCGCCATCGCCGAGGCGGTGGAGGCAGCCCTGTCCGGCTTCACCATCGAGCGGATCGACTACGCGGATGCCGCCGGCGTCGCCAAACGTGTCCTGGCGGCGCGGCGGGGCGGCGGCACCGGCGGGCTGGCGCTGGCCGGCCACATGGACACGGTGCCCGACACGGGCTGGCCGGACGATCCCTGGTCGGGGCGGCTGGAGGGCGGCCTGCTGCACGGCCTGGGCAGCACCGACATGAAGGGTCCGCTGGTCGCCTGCATCGTCGCCGCCCGTTCCCTGCCGGATCGCGTGCCGGTAACGCTGCTGATCACCACGGACGAGGAGACCACCAAGCAGGGGGCCAGCCAGCTCGCCGAACGTTCGGTCCTCGTCCGCGAGGCCAAACCGGCCGCCATCGTGGTGGCGGAGCCGACGCTGATGCGCCCGTTGCGCGGCCATCGCAGCTTCATCCACTTCATCGTCACCGCCACCGGCGTGCAGGCCCACAGCAGCACCGGGCGCGGGCGCAACGCCAACTGGGATCTGGTCGAATTCCTGGTGGAAATGAAAACGCTGTCCCGCCGCCTGCGCGAGGATGTGTCGTTGCAGGATGCCGACTACGACCCGCCCTTCTCCGATTTCAACCCGATCATCGACAACCATGGCGCGGCGATCAACGTCACCGTCCCGAAAGCCACGGTGCGGATCAAGTACCGTTACACCGCCAAGACCAACACCGCCCCGGTGGTGCAGGCCGTGCGCGAGGCGGCCGCCCGGGCCGGACTGACGCTGACCATGGAGCGCGACGGTTTCCCGCCCGAGTTGCCGGTCGATCATCCGCTGATCCGCCGCTGTGTCGCACTGACCGGCGAGGCGCCGCTGACCGCGCCCTATGGCACCGACGCGGCGGAATTGCAGGCGATCGCCCCCTGTGTGGTGCTCGGCCCCGGCGACATCGCTGAGGCCCACACGCCAACCGAAAAGGTCAACGTCGCCGCCCTCGCCGCCGCGGTGCCGGTATTCATGCGGTTGGCCGAACAGGTGGCGGCGGAGGGATAGCAAGCTGTTGGGTGGGATGCCCTTCGCATCCCACCAATCCAAGCGACGGCCGGCGGGCGGACCTGAGTAGTTTCCGAGTCTTCCGCCGCCATTCCCTGTCCGCTACGCACAGACTCCATCGTCCTGGCCGGATCGACAGTGGGGTGCGGCATGGTCGTCTATCGGGTCGACCTTCTCGATGAAGAGGGCAAAATCAGCGTTTCCGGAAGTCTCGTCTACCCAAACGACCGGGCGGTGCTGCGCGCGGCGGCCAAGGTGATTGGCCACCACCAGGCCGTCGAAGTCTGGGACCATACGCGCGTGGTCGGGCAGCTCGCGGCGAGGGACTGTGAGCGACTCGAACACTGGACCGCGCGGCTGAAACCCAAGCCCCGTCCCACGGCCGCCGCACGCACGGCGATGACCGGATAAAACAACCGGCCGCCCCGCCGTCGCTACCGCCGCCCGAACAGCCGCTCGATTTCCGAACGCGTCAGTTTCAGCCAGGTCGGCCGGCCATGGCTGCACGTATCGGCCCGCGGCGTCGCCTCCATCTGCCGCAGCAGCGCGTCCATCTCGGGAATGCCGAGCCGTCGGCCCGCGCGGATGCTGCCGTGGCAGGCCAGCCGCGCCAGCACCGCGTCGAGCCTTGCCGCCAGCACCGTGCTCTCATCCATGTCGGCAAACTCGTCGGCCAGGTCGCGCAGCAGCGGCCCCGGCTCGGGCGTGCCCAGCGCCGCCGGCATGGCGCGCACCAGCACCGCACCGGGGCCGAACGCCTCGATCTCCAGGCCCAGCCCCCGCAGGTCGTCCCCCCGCGCCAGCAGCCGCGCGGCATCGGCCGGCGGCAGATCGACCACCGCCGGCAGCAGCAGCGGCTGCGCCCGCACGCCGCCGGCCAGCAGTTGCGCCTTCAGGGCCTCGTGGGTCAGCCGCTCATGCGCGGCGTGCTGGTCCACCAGTATCAGCGCGCCATCCCCGGCCACCGCGATGATGTAGGTATCGAGAACCTGCGCCACCGGCGCCCCGAGCGGGAATTCCACGCCATCGCGGGCGCTGAAGGGGCCGTGGAAGCGGTCGGGCGACCGCACGGCCGGGGTACCGCCGAGCGCCAACCCAGCCTCCGCCATACCGGGGCGCGGCAATCCGTCGGGTCGCAGGGCCAGCGCCGGCCGGCCGGTATGCGGCTGCATCGGCGACCCCGTCGCCCCCGCCCCGCCGGCGAGCGCCCGGGTCAGGGCGGAGATCACCAGCCCGCGCACCTCGCCCGGGTCGCGGAACCGCACCTCGGCCTTGGCCGGGTGGACGTTGACGTCGAGTTCGTCGGCCGGCAGCTCCAGGAACAGCGCCACCACCGGGTGGCGTCCTTGCGCGATGACGTCGCGATAGGCCACCCGCACCGCGATCCGCAGCACCGGGTCGGCGACCGGCCGGCCGTTCACCACCAGCACCTGCGCCGCCGCGGTGGCTCGGGTAACGCCGGGTGCGGCGGCGTAGCCGGTCACCCGCAGCGTGTTGCGCACCCCCTCCACCACCAGCAGCGCCTCGCCGCCAAGCAGCGCGGCCACCCGATCGGCGCGGTCCTGACCGGGCAGGTCGAAGGCCACCCGCCCATCGCTCTCGAACCGCATCGCCGTTTGCGGCGAGGCCAGCGCCAGGCGCCGCACCGCCGCCTCGGCGGCGTCGGCCTCGGCGCGCGGCGATTTGAGGAACTTGCGCCGCGCCGGCGTGGCGTAGAACAAATCCCGCACCACCACCCGCGTCCCCGGCGGCCCGGCGGCCGGGGCGGGCGTGCCGACCCGGCCGCCCTCCACCGTCAGGGTGGCGGCGGCCTCGGCGCCGGGCGGGCGCGAGGTGATGACGAGCCGCGCCGCCGCGCCGATGCTGGGCAGCGCCTCGCCGCGGAAACCGAGCGTGGATATGCGCACCAGATCGTCGTCGGGCAGTTTCGACGTCGCGTGGCGCTGCACCGCGAGCGCCAGTTCCCCGGCCGACATGCCGTCGCCGTCGTCCACCACCTCGATGCGCTCGATGCCGCCGCCCGCGATCGCCACCACGATACGGCGCGCGCCGGCATCCAGCGCGTTCTCGACCAGTTCGCGCACAGCCGCAGCCGGCCGCTCGATTACTTCGCCGGCGGCGATCCGGTTGACGGTGGTCTCGGGCAACAGCCGGATGCGGCCGGCGCGCGTCTCCATGCCGGTCAGTATGCCCGACAAGCCTTACCGATTCCCAGCCTCGCCCCGCAGCGCCTTGAAGCGGGCGATCAGCGCCGCCGTCGAGGCATCGTGCGCCCCCGGCGTCGCGCCGGGCTGCAACTCCGGCAGGATGCCGCCGGCCAGCACCTTGCCCAGCTCCACCCCCCACTGGTCGAAGCTGTTGATGCCCCAGATCGCCCCCAGTACCGCCACCTTGTGCTCATACAGCGCGATCAGCCGACCCAGCGTGAAGCCGTCCAGCCGGCGGAACAGGATGGTGGTGCTCGGCCGATTGCCGGAAAACACCCGGTGCGGCGCCACCACGTCGATCGTGGCCTGGTCCGCCCCGGCGGCGGCCATTTCGGCGCGCACTTCCGCCTCGGTCT
>PLTJ01000208.1 GCA_003164455.1 Acetobacteraceae bacterium | reverse complement strand
GGCACCTGCGCCGCATGGGTCGCCGCATAGTCGCTGCCCGGCCGCAACCGCCCGACATCGAACCGCGTCAGGTCCGCCAAGGTCAGCGACCGGATCAACGGCCCCTGCCCGTCCAGCCAGGCCCCGTCCGGACCCCGCACAATGTCGCCATGCAGGGCAACATCATGGAAAACCACCGCCGCCCCATCCGCCGTCACCGCAACATCCAACTCGATCGCATCCACCCCCAACGCCACGGTGGCGACAAACCCGCCAACCGTGTTCTCGGGAAACAACCCGCGCGCGCCCCGATGCCCCTGCAACTCGAATCCCATGCTCGCCTCCGTGAAGAAAGGAAGGCCAGGGGCTCTGTCCTGGCCTTCCTTTCTTCGCAGAGGCTTGCATGCGGATCAAGTTGGCGCAGGATGGGGGAATGAGTGATCGGGTGTTGGGTGTTCTGGGTGGCATGGGTCCGCTGGCCAGTGCGCAGTTCATGGTCAGGCTGACGTTGTTGACCCCGGCCGGGCGTGACCAGGATCATGTGCCGGCGGTGTTGTGGTCGGACCCGCGGGTGCCGGATCGCACGCAGGGGCGGTTGTCCGGGGGCGAGGACCCGCTGCCCTGGTTGTTGCGGGGTTTGCGGGGGTTGAAGGCGGCCGGGTGTGGCGCCGTGGCGATCCCGTGCAACACGGCGCACGGCTGGTACGACGAGATGACCGGCGTGGGCTTGCCGATCCTGCACATCGTCGATGCGGCGGCCGAGCAGCTTCGGCAGGTGGCGCCGTCCGGTACGGTGGGGGTGATGGGCACCGCGGCGGCGCTATTCATGCGGCTGTACCAGGACCGGCTGGAGCATCTGGGCTGGCGGGTGATCGTGCCGACCGATGGGGCGATGGGGGCGCTGGTGACCCCGGCGATCGCCCGCGTGAAGGCGAATCGGGTCGCCGAGGCCTATGAGCCGCTGGCGGAAGCGGTGCGGGGGTTGGCGGCGCGGGGCGCGCAGGCCGTGATACTGGGCTGCACGGAGATCCCGCTCGGTATCCAGGCCGGACCCTGGCGCGAACTGGGCGTGCCGCTGGTCGATACCATCGATGCGCTGGCGCTGGCCTCGATCGCGTGGGCGCGGGGCTAGCGCACTATTGGGTCATGGCGCAGCCGGCGCCCAGCGGACCGGGGTAGCGGGTCCAGACCTGGGTCTGCCCGAACAGGGGCAGCAGCACGTAGCCGCGCAGCAGCAGGTGGTCCGCGGCGTCGAGGCGCAGAGTGCAGTTCCAGGCGGTGCCGGTGTCCGGATCGGCGATGTGGCCGGACCATTGGCCGGGCCCGTCCGGCTCGGCGTGCAGGATGGTCAGCCCGCAGGTCGGGTGTCCTTGCGGGTCGGTGGGGATGCTGCCGTCCCGGCGCCGCGTTTCGTTCATGCCGACGATGCGCCCGCAGAGGCCGCCGTCGCAGGGGCCGATTTCAATCACGCCGCCGCGGTCCTGGGTGAGCCAGCGGCCGTCCGGGCTGGCGGCGCGGGCCGGAACGCTCGCCAGTGCGGCGCCCAGGATGAGGGCGGCGCCGAAGCCGTTCAGGGACAATCGCAATCCGGGGCCGAACCGCTTTCGTCGCCCACCACGTAGTGGTCGATCCATTCCGCGACCAGCCGGCGTGCCTCGTTCAGCGAGGCTTCCGGGTGGTGGATGCGGTACAGGGTGGTGCAGGCGCTGAAGGCGTCGAGGTCGTGATTACCGAGCGCACGCAGGTCACGATAGGCGGCGACCACGGCGCGTTCGCAACGGCGTCCGCTCTGGCTGGTGTCACGGTCCATGGGCACATCCGGCTCCCCGCCGCGTGGCGCGGCGGGTGCCAGTATTAGGAGTGCGCGACGATTTCCGCCAGTGCGCGGCCGACCTCCTGGGTGCTGGCGTGGCCGCCCATGTCGCGGGTGCGCGGGCCGCCCTCGCGCAGCAGCGTCTCGATCGCCGCCACGATGGCATCGGCGGCCGGCTTTTCGCCGAGGTGCTCCAGCATCATCGCCCCCGACCAGACCTGGCCGATCGGGTTGCAGATGAAGCGGCCGGCGATGTCCGGGGCGGAACCGTGCACCGGCTCGAACATCGAGGGATGCACGCGTTCGGGGTTGATGTTGGCCGAGGGCGCGATGCCGATCGAGCCGGCCACCGCCGGGCCGAGGTCGGAGAGGATGTCGCCGAACAGGTTGGAGCCGACCACGACGTCGAACCAGTCGGGGTGCTGGACGAAATTCGCGCACAGGATGTCGATGTGGAACTGGTCGGTCTTCACGTCCGGATATTGCTTGCCCATGAGGGCGAAGCGTTCGTCCCAGTACGGCATGGTGAAGGTGATGCCGTTGGACTTGGTCGCCGAGGTCAGCTTCTTGCGCGGCCGGGTGCGGGCGAGTTCGAAAGCGTATTTAAGGATGCGGTCGACGCCGATGCGGCTCATCACCGTGATCTGGCTGACGAATTCGCGGTCCGTGCCCTCGAAGGAGCGGCCGCCGGAGCTGGAGTATTCGCCCTCGGTGTTCTCGCGCACGACGTAGAAGTTGATATCGGCCTCGGTGCGTCCGGCCAGCGGGGTCCGCGAACCCGGCATCAGCCGGCAGGGCCGCACGTTGGCGTATTGGTCGAAGCCCCGGCGGATCGGGATCAGCAGGCCCCACAGCGAGATGTGGTCGGGCACGCCGGGCCAGCCGACGGCGCCGAGGAACACCGATTGCGACTCGCGCAACTGGTCGAGCCCGTCGGGAGGCATCATCGCGCCGGTGCGCTGGTAGGTTTCGCAGGACCAGTCGTAATGGTCGCAGCGCAGCGAGAAACCGAAGCGAGTGGCGGCGGCTTCCAGCACGCGCAGCCCCTCCGGCACGGTTTCCTTGCCGATCCCGTCGCCCGGGATCACGGCGATCCGATAGGTCTTGCTCATTCTTGGCATCTCCCTCGCAGTATGGTCAGGGTGGGCGGGGCGGTCGCGTGGGTCAATCCGCCCGCGGTGCATTTCCGCCCTGCGCGCTTAGTCCAGCGAAAACCGCTGCCGGATCACCGCGGCGACCCGCTCGGCCTCATCGAGGGAACCGCGCGGCCAGGGCGACAGGTCGCTGCCGAGCAGCCGCACCTGCCCGGCCCGTTGCAGCGTGGCGAGCAGCCGGCGATGACGCGACCCGGCCAGTTCGGGCAGCGCCACCAGGACCGGCGCCGCGGTGGCACAGGCCTCGCTGATCATCGACACCGAATCGGCGGTGACCACGATCGCGTCGGCACTGGCCAGGAAACCATGGTACGGATTCTCGCCCGGCTCACCCCAGCGGTAGAGTTCGTGCAGCGTGCGCGACAGGCCGGCCGCCAGCGCGTCGGTGGCCTCCGTGCCGGTGCGCCGGCTGGTGGTGGCCAGCACCGCCCCGCCCCGCTCGGCGGTCAGCCGCGCCACCACCTTGCCGAGCCGATGCGCCAGCGCCGGCACCATTTCGGTGCCATGCACCGGCCCGCCCACCAGCAGCACCACCCGCGGATGCGGCAAATGCGACAGGCGCTCCCGCCACGCCGCCTCGGCCTGACGCAGGATCAACGGCGAGACGCGGTGCGGTGCCCCCAGCACCGGCAGCACGTTGGCGCTCTTGGGGGGGTGGTCGTGGCGCGGAATGACCAGCAGGTCGAACTTGGAATAGCACAGCATGCCGCCAACGCCGGGACGCATGCAGTGCACAATGCGGCTGCCGTAGCGCTCCTTCAGCCAGAGCGCCACCGCCGCCGACCGGCTGCCCGACGCGATCACCAGCGCCGGCCCGGGCGCCTCCTCCAGTGAGCGGCTCACCATGCCGGCCCGCGCCGCGGCGCCGAGGCCGAACAACGAGCCCCACCGCGCTAGGCCGGCGACGTGCGCCATCCAGTTCCAGGTCAGCGGAATGCGGCGGAATGGCACGCCCAGACGCTCGGCGATGCCGATCGCCTGCGCCGCGGTGCCGGCGCGGGGATCGTCCAGCACCCAGACCCGCTCGGCAGACGGCGCCGCGAGGTCCTGCTCGCTGGGCTGGCTATCGCTCACGCGGATGGACGCCCGCGCCAGGGGCGCTTAATGGGAGAGGTCGGCAGGAGATGGACAATGGCGACACTGGACATGACCGGGGGTCATACGACGGATTGGGACCGGGACGCAGCGCTGACCGCGGCGCGCATCCTGCTGGAGATCAAGGCTGTCAATTTCCGACCCGAGGAACCCTATACCCTGACGTCGGGCTGGAAGTCGCCCGTCTATATCGACTGCCGGCGGATCATCTTCTTCCCGCGCGCCCGCGCCAAGATCTGCGAACTCGGGGTGGAGAAGATTGGCCGCCACATCGGCTACGAGAGCATTGATGTGGTCGCCGGCGGAGAGACCGCCGGCATCCCCTTCGCCGCCTGGATCGCCGACCGCATGCTGACCCCGATGGCCTATGTGCGCAAGAAGCCGAAGGGATTTGGCCGGAATGCGCTGATCGAGGGGGACGTGCCCGATGGCAAGCGAACCCTGCTGGTCGAGGACCTGACCACCGACGGCGCCAGCAAGATCCAGTTCTGCCAGGCCCTGCGCGACGCCGGCGCGATCGTCAACCACACCTTCGTGGTGTTCTTCTACGGCGTCTTTCCGGGCAGCTTCGATACGCTCGGCCGCATGGACATCCAACTGCACCACCTGTGCACCTGGTGGGACGTGCTGGAAGCCTGCCGCGAACGCCCCTACTTCGCCAATACCGCGCTCGCCGAAGTGCACCGCTTCCTGGAAAACCCGGTCGCCTGGTCCGCCGCCCACGACGGCGTCGCCTCCGCCGAGGAAGCGGCGGCACACAAGAAGCGGGGCGATTGAACAAGGCCAGGGGCCGCGCGAAGCCCCTGATCAGCCGAGCCGCCGGCTGATTTCGCCGCAGACCGCCTCGGCGAAGGCCCGGGTGCCGAGCGGGCCGCCCAGGTCCCGCGTGCGCCGGGCGGGATCGCCGACCAGCAGGGTGACGGCATGCTCGATCGCCGCCGCGCCCTGGGCATAGGTGGCGAGGCCGCGCCGCCGGGCGATCCAGCCCAGCAGCATGGCGGCGGACAGCAGCAGCGAAACCGGATTGGCCTGGTCCTGCCCCTGGATGTCCGGCGCGGAGCCATGCTGCGCCTGCGCCATGCAGTGGTCGTCGCCGGCATTGATGGCGCCGGCCAGCCCGAGTGAGCCGGACAGCTCGCTGACCTCGTCGGAAAGGATGTCGCCGAACATGTTCGTCGTCACCACGACGTCGAAGCGCTGGGCATCGCGGACCAGCAGCGCCGCCATGCTGTCGATCAGTTGTTCCTCATAGGTGACGAGCGGATATTCCTGGGCGACCTGGCGGCATTCGCGCAGGAACAGGCCTTCGCTGACCTTGAGGACGTTGGCCTTGTGAACCGCGGTGACCTTCCGGCGGCGCTTGCCAGCCATCTCAAAGGCGACGCGGGCGATCCGATTGGATCCATGCGCGGTGATCTTGCACATTGATAGGGCGATGTCCGGCGTCGGCATGAATTCGCCCGGACCCAGATACATATTCCGGTCGGAATAGAACCCCTCGGTGTTCTCGCGGACAATGACCAGGTCCATGTCGGTGCGGCCGTAATGCGGCACGCCGAGGCGGCTGCGGCTGGGGCGGATATTGGCGTAAAGGTCCAGCACCACGCGTAACTCGGCGGAGATGTTGATGCCGCCCAGCGCCCGGGCCGGATAGGCGGAGTGGGAGACCGGGCCGAGGATGATGCCGTCGGCCCCGCGGCAGGCGTCCAGGACACCAGGGGGAGTCGTCGTGCCGACCGTCTTCAGGGTTGCCAGTCCGACCTCGTGTGTCTCGAAGCCGATGTCGAGGCCGAACTTTTCGTTCAGCAGTTCCAGCACCTGAACGGTGGACGCGGCTAATTCCGGGCCGATGCCGTCACCCGGCAAAACGACGAACCGCATGACCCGACTCCTCCTCGCTCGTAGCCGTCCCGAAAGTGCGTGGGTCTAGCTGGCCGCCACCGCCAGCCGGTGCGCCGCGCGGGTACGGCCGATCAGGGGCAGCAGGGCTTTCAGGTTGGGGCCCTGGTCTTCGCCGGTGAGAGCGAGGCGCAATGGCAGGGTGAGGCTTTTGCCGGCGCGGCCGGTCGCCTGTTTCAGGGCGTCGGTCCAGGAGGTCCACACCGCCGCGTCCCACGGTTCGGCCGGCAGGGTGTCGAGCGCGGTACGCAGAAACGCCGCCTCGCCTTCGATGATCGGCGGGACGATGGTGCCGGCGACCACTTCCCAGTAGCCGCGGGCTTCCGACAGCAGGTCGAGGCTGCCGCGCACGGCCTGCCAGAACGCCTCGGTGGCGCCGTGCGGCAACCGGTCGGCGACCCCGGCGAAGGGCAGCAGGGCGAGCGCCTGGCGGTTGACCGCCAGCAGACGGCGGATGTCGAAGCGCGGCGCGGTCCGGCCAAGACTGGCCAGGCTGTAGTCGGCGGCGAGTTCGGCGGGCGTGCTCGGGCGCGGCTCGGCGGGGGTGCCCAGGCGCGCCAGGTAGCCGGCCAGGGCGTTTGCCTCGACACCGCGCTGACGCAGGGCGTGGAGGGAAAAGTTGCCGGCGCGGCGCGACAGCCGGTCACCGTCGGCGTCGGCCGTCGCCGGCAGGTGGGCGAGCGCGATGGCGGTGGGATCGCGGCCGAGGGCGGCGGCGAGGTCAAGCTGGATCGCGGTGGTGTTGGCCAGGTCCTCGCTACGGACCAGGTGGGTGATGCCGTCCTCGAAATCGTCGATGGCGCCGGCAAAGGCGGCCAGCGGCGTACCGTCGGCGCGGATCATCACCGGGTCGGACAGGGTGGGCAGGACGACCCGGCGCGCGCCCAGGACGAGGTCGTTCCAGGCAACCGCCGTATCGGACAGGCGGAAGCGCCAGTACGGCTGCTTGCCGCCGGCCTCGGCGGCGGCGCGCTGGGCGGGCGTCAGCTTCAGCATGGCGCGGTCGTAGGCGGNNCAGGGATAGAGGCGGCCCGCCGCCTTCAGGGTTTCGGCGGCACCGGCGTAGCGCTCGGATTGCCCGGCCTGGCTGACCTCGTCGTCCCAGTCCAGGCCGAGCCAGCGCAGGTCGTGGCGCAGCGCCGTCTGCCCGTCGGGGGTGTCACGGCCGGGGTCGCCATCCTCCACGCGCAACGTGATCCGCCCGCCGAGGCGGCGCGCCAGCAGCCAGTTGACCAGCACGATCCGGGCGGGCCCGACATGCAGCGGGCCGGCCGGCGAGACCGCCATCCGCAGGTGGGCGGCGGGGGCGGTCATTGGAAGTCCGGCTCGTCGTGGCGCCGCGGGTCCAGGGCACGCCAGTCGCGCTCCTCGATCGCGGCGGGGCGGGCGGCGAAATCGTGCAGTTCGGTGCTGCTGCGCCAGCCCTGCTCGCCGGCATCGACCACTTCGGCGTCCTCGCCCCAGGCGAACCAAGCCTCGACTACCTCGCGGCTGGTGCCGCCGACGGCGCGGCAGCGCTCGACGCTGTCGCGGACGTAGCGGCGGGCGAAGGCGTTGGCCTGCATGAGGGTGGCAAAGCCGGCGATTTCCTCGACGACGTTGTCCTCGGTGGCGGCGGACAGGTCGCGGATGCGCACACGCCAGCCGCCGGCGGGGGCAAACAGGTCGCTCATGACACCAGCCCTGTGAAGCCGTTGGTGATCGGATAGCGGCGGTCGCGGCCGAAGGCGCGCGGGGTGATCTTCACCCCCGGCGGAGCCTGCCGGCGCTTGTATTCGGCGCGGTCCAGCATGCGCCANNCCAGGATGGCGTCCAGCACCGCGTAAGGGGGCAGCGTGTCCTGGTCGGTCTGGTTCGGTTTCAGCTCCGCGGTCGGCGGTTTGGTGACCACGCGCTCCGGCATCACCGGGCCGGCGGGACCCAGCGCGCCGTCGGGACGGTTGGCGTTGCGCCAGCGCGAGAGGGCGAACACGGCGGTCTTGTAGACGTCCTTGAGCACCGAATAGCCGCCGCACATGTCGCCGTAGAGAGTGGCGTAGCCCACCGACATTTCGCTCTTGTTGCCCGTGGTCAGCAGCATGGAGCCGATCTTGTTGGAGATCGCCATGAGAATAAGCCCACGCGCGCGGGACTGCACGTTTTCCTCGGTGATGTCGGCCTGCCGGCCGGCGAACACCGGGGCCAGGACGGCGGAAAAAGCTTCCATCGCCGGGGTGATCGGCAGGGTGTCGCAGGCCACGCCGAGCATGGCGGCGCAGGCCGCGGCGTCGTCCAGGCTCTCCTGGCTGGTGTAGGGGCTCGGCATCATGAAGGCGCGCACCCGGTCGGGGCCGAGAGCGTCGGCGGCGACGGCGGCGGAAAGCGCGCTGTCGATGCCGCCGGAGAGGCCGAGGATCACCCCCGGAAAGCCGTTCTTGCGCACGTAGTCGGCCAGCCCCAGCATCATGGCGCGGTAGATGCCCTCCAGCCGCTCCGGCTCGGGGGTGAGCGGCTGCGGGGCGCAGACCAGGCGCTCGCCCTCGCGGCGCCACTCGGTGAGGGTGACCGATTCGGCGAAGAACGGCATCTGCACGGCGAGGGCGCGGTCGGCGTTGAGGACAAAGCTGGCGCCCTCGAAGACCAGTTCGTCCTGGCCGCAGACCTGGGCGCAGAAGACGAAGGGCAGGCCGGTTTCGACCACCCGCCTGACCGCAAGCTGGATGCGGGCCTGCTGCTTGTCGGCCTCGTAGGGGCTGCCGTTGACGGATAGCAGGATCTCGGCACCGCTCTCGGCGAGGGTTTCCGAGACCGGGGGGAACCACCAGTCCTCGCAGATCATCAGACCCAGGCGGAAGCCACGGAAGCTGACCGGGCCGGGCGCGGGGCCGGCGTCGAAGTTACGCTTCTCGTCGAAGACGCCGTAGTTCGGCAGTTCGTGCTTGGCGCGGCGGGCGGCGACGGCCCCGCCGTCGAGCAGGTAGGCGGCGTTGAAAAGTTTGTCGCCGTCGCGCCAGGGGCCGCCAACGATTAACGCCGGTCCGCCATCGGCGGTGTCGGCGGCGAGTTCGGCAAGGGCGGCCTCGCAGGCCGCCACGAAGGCCGGCTTGCGCACCAGGTCCTCGGGCGGATAGCCGGCAACGGAGAGTTCGGGGGTCACCACCAGGTCGGCACCGAGGGCGGCTGCCTCGGCACGGGCACGGCGGAGGCGGGCAAGGTTGTCCCGCACCGCGCCGACGTGGAGGTTGATCTGGGCCAGTGCGATCCTGAGCGTGTCCGACATGGGCGAAGGTTAGGGTTTCGGCAGGCGGCGCGCAACGTGGGGGCGCGGGTGCTGGAAACTCCGCCGAACTGGGTTGAACCCTTGGAGCCCGTACTGTGGGCGGCATGACGGGCGGGGCTTACCTGACCCCTTCGACCACCACCACTTTGATCGAAAGCGAGGCATGGGGAAGTCCGGTTCGATAGACCAAATCGTCTGGCTGAGGCAGTTCCCTGAGAGTGACCGTGGCGTTTCCTGTGCCGTTGCGACCGATGCCGATGCGCAGCGGGCGTAATTGCGTAAACTGGGACCAATAGGGCGGGCCCCCGTCGTCCTCAAACGCGAGCTTCACCATGGACCTCTTGCTATCGAGGAATGCCTGAACACGCACGGTTCTGCGCTGTCCCCCGAAGAGGAGCGAAACCTCGCCTTGGCAGGAAAGTTCTACGCAGCCGATCTGCCCCCCACCACCGGAATCGTTCAATTGGTCGATGTCCACGGACCACGGCACCGACGCCCGCGCTGTGCCACCACAACCGATAAGACCCGCAGCACCGAAGGCAATCAACCAGCGAAGCAGACAGGGACGGCGAGCAGATTTCAACGCAGCCTCGGTTTTGAGGAGCACGCGCTGCCATCCTATCACGCAAGGCGGATCAGGCGAACGAGAGTGGGTTCGGACGGGATGGCCTGGCCAAGTCCGGGCATAACGAAAGTATCAAGGTCTGCCGAAGGCCAAACGAATAAAGTTTTTTGGTTCTTTTTTTCAAAAAAGAACGACTCTTCCTTCTACTTAGCCCCTCG
>PLTJ01000041.1 GCA_003164455.1 Acetobacteraceae bacterium | reverse complement strand
CTTCTGCCGGATGCGCAACGGCGGCAGGCCTGGCGGCCTGTTCTGCCGGATGGGCAACGGCGCCCGGCCTGGCGGTCTGTTCTGCCGGATGGGCAACGGCGGCAGGCGCCGCCTCCCGTCCCGCCGCGGTGGCGGGCTGGGCGTGGACAACGCCCGCCCCCTCGAACGCGGCCGGCCGCGAGGTGGCGGCGATCGCCGGATGGCCGTTGTTGTGGCTGGCCGCCAGGGCTGGATTACCGGCGGCGGCGGTGATGTGCTTCGTCTGTTCCGCAGTCACCGGAGTGTGTCTCTCGGACTCGGCCGAGCGTTCCGTGGCGGTCGGTTCGGCCCTGATCCCGCCCGCACCGCCCGCGTAACTGACATTCGTGCGGTTGCCGCCGCTCATATTCTGTTCGTAGGCATGCTCGACATGGGCCGAGCCGAAATTGTTGGCGGACCGGTTGTAGGAGAAGGCGCCGCCATCCCAGCGGCCCCCGTCGTAGCCGCTGCCGCCATAGCCATAGCCGTAATTGACGCCGCCGTAGAACCCGACATGCGGCCCCCAGTACCCATCATGAAAGAGGTAGGCGCCGTCAACCCAGCCCCAATAGGGCGGAGTCCACAGCACACCGACCGTCGGCGGCTGCACCCAGGTACCCGGCACCCAGTAGTAATCCGCGTTTGCATAGGCCCAGTAACCCGGAGTCCAAATATACCCAACCTCGGGCATCGGCGGCTGCACATAGACCGGCAGAAGAGGCGGCGCGATCTGGACCGAGATTCCGATCGCGATTTGCGCGCGCGCCGGCGCCATCAGCGCCAGGGGACTCGCCATGATGGTGGCGGCAAGCAGCAGGCGCCTGAAAGTCACGTATTTCGAAACGGCCATCATACCCTCACTGGTACGGGAAAGGTTTCAGAACCCCAGCCGGCCGGGTCACGGCCTGATCAAGGTCCTGTCGTTTCCACAGATGGGCAGGGGGACGTCGTGCCAGCAGCCCCGGAAAGTACTCAGACCCGCCCCCGCTGGTGGGAGGGGGCGGTATCCGTCTAGTACTTCAACCTTGCCCCGGCCAGAAAACTCGGCCCCGGCGTCTGGAAGCCGCTGGCCGGCTCATAGCGGGAACCGCCTATATTGCGGGCATCGACGAACAGCGTGACCTTCGGCGTCACCGCATAGCTGACCGTGAGGTTGAAAATCAGCCCCCCCTTGGTCATGCCGACTACGTACGACTGCATGCCGGAATCGTCCACAGGGTAATCATAGGCCCCCGACGCATAGACCAGTTCCGGCGCGATGCTCAGCCCCGGCAACGGGGTCAGGCGCAGGTCGGCACTGGCCTGGTCGCGCGGCCGGCGGTGCAGCGGCGCGCCGGTGTCGTCGCGCGCATCCGTGTAGGTCCAGCTCAGCACCATCTCGGCCCAACTCGCCGGCCGCAGGGTGAGGCTGGTCTCCGTGCCGTTGATGCGGGCCTGCGCGACGTTCTGCGGCGTCGAGGAAAGATCGTCGGGCGCATAGACGATCTGAATCAGGTCGCGGATGCGGTTGGCGAAATACGTGACGTCGAGGGTCGCGCCATCGTGCCGGCCGAACACCGGAACATCGACCGCCCAGCCCACCTCCCCGCCCTCGCTGCGCTCGGGGCGAAGCGCGGGGTTGCCGACATAGCCATAGCTGTCCACACCGAACAAATCATATAGCGAGGGCGCAACGAACGCGGTGCCGTAGGACAGTTTCAGCCGCGACCAGATCTCGGGCAGCGCCAGCACGCCGCCCGCCCGCCAGGTGAAGGCGTCGCCGCCGTAGGTAGCGGCCTCCTCACGCACCCCGCCGGTGAGCGTGAGCCGCCTGAACAACGTGCTCTGCAGCCCGACATTGCCGGCGGTGTGCTGCGCCCGGGCGTTGATGTTGTCGAGATAGGTGTAGGGATAGGAATAGCCGTCGAAACTGGAGAGGCCGCTCTCGTTCAGGTACGAGCTGGAACTGTCCTCCTGGTGCTCGGCGCCGAAAGTCAGCGCGGTGGCGCGGGCCGGCCCCCAGTCGGCGATGTGCACCGTGTTGGTCCAATCGACCGCGGTGCGGCGGCCGTTGTAGCGGGAATAGCTGGACGTCTGGTTCGGGTCGGCGGCCTCCAGCGGCTCGGAATAGCGGCGCAACGAGTCGAGATGGGCCACCGACAGCCCGGTCTCCCATACCCCGTCGAACAGTTTCGACGTCACGCCGACACGGCCCAGGATACTGCGGTCCCGCCCCGTGTAGTCGGTCGCGTCGTAGGCGGGCGAGCCCAGTTCATCCAGGCCGAACACCGACACCCGGTAGCGCAGCGCGGCATAGAACCGCGTGCCGGCGATCGGGGTAATGCCGAGGTTGATGCTGGCGGTTTGCGTGCGGTCGCCGTTGCGCGCACCGGTATAGACGCTCTCGCGCCGCGGCGTGTTGTCGGAGCCGATGTCGGTCTGGCTCTGCACCCCGGCATTGTAGTCGAACATCCCTTCGGCGCCCGACAGCGTGGCGCCGAGCAGGCTGGCCTGCGGCAGGCCGCCGGCGATCTCGGCGGTGGCGTGCGGCCCGCCGCTGCCCTGGCGGGTGATCAGGTTGATCACCCCGCCGATCGCCCCCGAGCCCCACAGGCTGGACATCGGCCCGCGCACCACCTCGATGCGATCGACATCGGCCAGCGTTTCGACACCGAAATTGTAGGCGCCGTCGGGGTCGGAGGGGTCGTTCACCGGCACGCCATCGCGCAGCACTAGCACCTGGTTCGAGTCGGTGCCGCGGACGAACACGCTGGCATTGCCGCCGGGTCCGCCGGATTGCACGACATGCACCCCCGGCACGGCTTGCAGCGCATCGGCCAGCGTGGTGTAGCCGCGGGCCTCGATGGTCTGGCGGTCGATGACGGTGACGCCGGCCGGGATCTGCTCGGCCAGGGTGGGAATGCGGGTGGCAGTGACCACGCGCTCGGGCAGGGCGATGGCATCGGACGGGACGTCCTGCGCCTGCGCGGCGAAGGCCGGCAGGATGAGGGCGGAACAAAGCAGCATGCGGCGCATGCGCGACTCCATAGGGCAGCGAGCCTGAAAGGCTCCGGTCTCGAGGACGAATGCCGCCTACGGGTCTTGCTCCCGCTGCGCCGGCCTCTCCCGCCCGTCGCGCGCGCGCAGTCTCGGTGCCGGCCGGTCTCCTGGCTCACGGCGCCCGGCCCCGCCTTCTCGCCCCGGCTCGGGGCAATGGCCATTGGAACCGGCAGCGAACGCTTGCGCGTCGCATCGCCGCCTACAGTTGCGGGGGCAGCCGCGGCCTGACCCCGCGTGGGGCCTTTCGCGCGTTCCCGTTTCAGCCCTTGCGGGCCACCGTCACCTGTCATGGAGCATAGCCGCAGGCGAAACGGAAAGCCAGAGGCCGCCGCTCAGACCGGAAACAATGGCGGCGGGCAGGCGGCGATCAGGGCCGGCGGCACGCCGCGCAAACCGACGGCGAGGCTCGCCAGAACGCCGGCCCGCTGCGCCGCCAGCCCGGCCTGCCAGGTGCCCGCCAGCACCAGCCGCACCGGCGCGTCCGCCATCGGCCCCGCTTCCTGCCAGGCCAGGTAGTCGGTCCATTGCTCGTGTCGGAAACCGCGGCCGCGCGGCGCGCTGGCCGTGCGCTCCAGGCGCAGCCGCCTGCCGTCCGGCACCACCGACAGACGCGTGTAGAGCCGCGATCCATCCGCGCCGCGCCAGCTCAGCACCTCCAGCGCCACCACCCACCCGCCGGCGACCACGGCCAACAGGTCGCGCGTGCCCTCCGCCACGTCGGCGGCGAAGGCCAGCGCCACCGCCGGGCTCCCGCCGAGCGGAAAGGCCGCCAGCACCCGCGCTCGCCCGGCCGGCACGCCGATGCCGCCGAGCGTGGCGCTCTCCTCCCCCGCCACATCGGCCGCGCGCGCCGGGGCGCCCGGCCAGGCCAGGACGGGCAGGAAAAGCAGGAACTCACGGCGGAACATGGCGCCAGCTTGGGGTGCCGCGGTTAACGCCGCCTTTCCCGGCGCGCATCGGGCCTGTCAATCGGCGCGGGCTCTGCTACATGCCAGGCATGAGCGATCCGAAAACCGCGTCCCGCGCGTGGCTGCGCGAGCAGTCCAGGGTGGGTCGGCGCGGTGTCCTGCCGGTGGTGGTGCTCGGGCTGGCCAATTGTGTGCTGGCGATCGGCCAGGCCTGGTGCGCCGGGTTTGCCCTTCAGGCCGCGCTGTTGCCCGGCCCCGGGCTCCATCCGCTGGAATTGCTCGCCGGCTTCGCGGGCCTGGCCGTGCTGCGCGCCGGGCTCGCCGTGCTCTCCGAGCGCGCCGCCTTCGAGGCCGGGGCCGCCGCGCGCCGCCGCTTGCGCACCGACGCGCTGACCCGCCTGCTCGCCGCCGGCCCGGCGCTGCTGCGCGGCCGCCACTCGGCGGAGCTGACCAGCGTGGTGGTCGATCGCATCGAGGCGGTGGACGGGCTGTTCGCCCGCTGGATGCCTGCCGCCACGCTGGCCATCGCCGCCCCGCTGCTGGTGTTGGGCGCCACCGCTGCCGCCGACCCGGTTGCCGCCCTCGTGCTCGGCGGCTGCGGGTTGCTGGTGCCGGTTGCCATGGCGCTGGCCGGCATCGGCGCCGCGGCCGCCTCCCGCCGCCAGTTCACCGCCCTCTCCCACTTGCAGGCCCGCTTCCTCGACCGCGTGCGCGGCATCGCCACCATCGTCATGNNTTGCGCCGGCGCACCATGCGGGTGCTGCGGGTGGCCTTCCTGTCCTCGGTGGCGCTCGATCTGGCGATGGCGCTGGCGATGATCGTGATCGCGCTGCGCTACGGTGGGCAGGCGGCCTCCGGCGGCCTGGCCAGCCCGGGCAGCGCGCTGTTCGAGCTGTTGCTGGTGGCGGAGTTCTTCGCCCCGCTGCGCGCCTTCGCCGCCGCCTACCAGGAGCGCTTCCATGCCGCCGCCGCCGCCACCGCGCTCACCGCCCTGCCGCCGTTGCCGGCACCCGCGCCGGAGCGGCCGGTGCGCACGGTGGCGGCGCGTGGCGTCAGCGTGGCCTTCGACCACGTGTTCTTCACCTGGGATGCGGCGCGCGGCCCGGCGCTGGCCGGGCTCAGCTTCCGCGTCCCGGCCGGGGAGACGCTGATTCTCGTCGGCCCCTCGGGAGCCGGCAAATCGACGGTGATGGAGATCCTGCTCGGCTTCGTGCGCCCCGATTCGGGCCGCGTCACCTTCAACGGCGCCGACATCGCCACCCTGGTGCCGCAGGCTCTGTCGCGCCTGACCGCCTGGATCGGCCAGCAGCCCACCCTGTTCGCCGGCAGCATCCGCGACAACATCCGCTTCGCCCGCCCCGAGGCCACCGACGACGAGGTGGCGGAAGCCGCCCACATGGCCCGCGTCGAGAGCTTCGCCGCCACCCTGCCGCTGGGGCTGGATACCCAGGTCGGCGAGGGCGGCTACGGCCTCTCCGGCGGTCAGGCCCAACGCGTCGCCATCGCCCGCGCCTTCCTCAAGAACGCGCCCCTGCTCCTACTCGACGAACCCACCCTGCACCTCGACCCGGCGACCGAGGCCGAGGTGCTGGAAAGCCTCAAACGCCTGACCATCGGACGCACCGTCATCCTGGCCAGCCATTCCTCGGCCGCCCACGGCTTCGGCGGCCGGCGGCTGGACATGCGGGCGGGCTGACACCAAGTGCGTGCGAGTTGCAGAAACCCGAACGGAGGCTGGCCCATGGCCGCGTCGACCCGCCGCACCCTGCTCGCGTCCGTTTTCGTCGCCCTATCCGGCGCGGCGGTGGCCCAGCCCGGCTACCCGCCGATGCCGCCGCCGCGAATGGAGCCGATGCCGCCGCCGCCGCGCGGCGCCTATATCTGGCGCCCCGGCCACTGGCGCTGGGACGGCCGCGGCTATCTCTGGGAGCCCGGCCGCTACGTGCCGCGCCAACCGGGCTGGCACACCTGGGAGCCAGGGGCCTGGGTGATGCGCGGCGGCCGCTGGGTGTGGATCGAGCCGCACTGGCGTTGAGCCCGGTGCCACGACCCGGGAAAACAGCGTGAAGGTCGGCATCGTCGGGGTCGGGCAGGTCGGCGCCACCGCCGCCTATGCCATGACCTTGCGGGGCATCGGTTCGGAGATCGTGCTGATCGACCACAATGCCGATCTCGCGGTGGCCCAGGCGCGCGACATCGTGGACGCGACGCCCTTCGCCTATCCCGTCCGCGTCCGCGCCGGCGAGGCGGCCGATCTCGCCGGGGCGCGCATTGTCCTGCTGGCCGCCGGGGCCAGCCAGAAGCCCGGCGAGACCCGGCTCGACCTGCTCACGCGCAACGCCGCGATCTTTGCCGCCATCGTCCCGCCCGTGCTGGCGGCGGCGCCGGACGCCGTCTTCCTGGTGGCGACCAATCCGGTCGACATCATGACCCAGATCACCACCGTCCTCCTCGCCCGCCACGGGGTGCCGTCGGAACGGGTGATCGGGTCCGGCACCATCCTCGACACCGCGCGCTTCCGCGCCCTGCTCGGCAAGCATCTGGGGATCAGCCCGAACTCCGTCCACGCCCAGGTGCTGGGCGAACATGGCGACAGCGAGGTGTTGCACTGGTCGGGCGCCTCGGCCAGCAGCCAGCCCGTCGCCGACATCGCCCGCCAGATGGGGCGGAAGTTGGGCGAGGCCGACCGCGCCCGCATCGACACCGCGGTGCGCCGCGCCGCCGATGCGATCATCCGCGGCAAGGGCGGGACCTGGTTCGGCATCGGCGCCGNNGTCCCTGCCGCGCCTGCTGGGCGCCCGCGGCGTGGTCAGGACGTTGATGCCCGAGCTCGACGCCGTCGAGCATGCCGCCCTGAAGCAAAGCGCGGAAATATTGAAGGCGGCGGCGGAAGGGGTGCGGCTCTGAGCCCGCTTAGAGCGTGATCGCCCGAATCGGAATCGGCCGAGGGCGTGAATCACGCTCTCAAACAAAGAGTTAGAGTCTGATCGCTTCGCCTATCAGAAGCGATCAGGCTCTAAAACGTGACCATCACCGGCACATGGTCGGAGGCTTTTTCGGTGCCGCGTTCGGCCCGGTCCGGCGCCGCCTCGGTGAGGCGTTCGGCGAGATCGGGGGACAGCAGCACGTGGTCGATGCGCAGGCCGGCGTCGCGCGGCCAGGCGCCGGCCTGGTAGTCCCAGAACGTATAGACCGTCTCGTTCGGGTGCAGCGTCCGCACCGCGTCGGTCAGCCCGAGCCAGAGCAGCGAGCGGAACCACGCCCGGCTGTCCGGGCGCACCAGAGCGTCGTCCGCGCCCAGCGTGCCGCGGGCCAGGTCCTCGTCGGTCGGGCAGACGTTGAAATCGCCGGCGATGACCAGCGGCGTTTCGGCCTCCAGCAGCGCCGCCGCGCGCGCGCGCAGCGCCTCCATCCAGCGCAGCTTGTAGGCAAATCCTTCGGGGCCGCCGGAATTGCCGTTCGGCAGGTAAAGGCCGATCAGCGCGACGCCCTCGGCGGTGACCTCGATGTAGCGGGCCTGCGCGTCGTCCGCCGCCAGCCCCGGCAGCGCGCGTTGGGTGACCTCGAAGGGCACCCGCGCCAGCACCGCCACGCCGTTGTAGGCTTTCTGGCCGACCACCGCGCAGCGATAGCCCAGCGCCGCGAAGCCGGACTGCGGAAAGACCGGCGTCTCGCACTTGATCTCCTGCAGGAACAGCAGATCGGGCTGGCGCGCCGCCAGCCACCGGCAGACGTGGCCCTCGCGCTGGCGGATCGAGTTGACGTTCCAGGTGGCGAGGCGCACCGGCCGGCTCAGTCCACCGAAAAACTGGTGCCGCAGCCGCAGGAGGATTTGGCCTGCGGGTTCTTCACCGCGAAATGCGCGCCCATCAGTTCGTCGGCGTAGTCGAGCTCGCTGCCGGCGAGGAGGGTAAAGCTGTCGGGGTCGATCACCACCCGCGCGCCGCCGTGCTCGATGACGGTGTCCTCCGCGGCCGCTCGGTCGAGGTCGAAGCGGTACTGAAAGCCGTTGCAGCCGCCGGCCAGCACGGCCACGCGCAGCGCCGCGCCTTCCGGTTCGGTGGCGATGACCTCGGCGATGCGCGCGGCGGCGCGCGCGGTGACGTTAAATGGGTCCATGTCGACAACATAGGGGCGAGCGGCCGGCGTTTGAAGGGCGCCCCGGAAGGGTGTAAGGGCGCGGCCATGTCGCCCGCCCCCCTCGCCCCCTGGGCCGTCCGCCCGGAAACCGCCCGCGGCCGCCTCCACCCGGAGCCGGAATCGCCGACGCGCTCGCCGTTCCAGCGCGACCGCGACC
>PLTJ01000177.1 GCA_003164455.1 Acetobacteraceae bacterium | reverse complement strand
TCATCCTGGCCAGCCATTCCTCGGCGGCACACGGGTTTGGCGGGCGGCGGTTGGACATGCGGGCGGCGTAAGCAAAGACCAGGGGCTTTTATCTGCCCTACTTTTGCCCTCGCGCGTGAATACTCAGTGCATGAGTCCATACGGAGACGACGCCATGGCCTGCCCGACTCGCCGAATTCTGCTGACGTCCGCCCTCGTCGCGCTATCCGGTGCGGCGGTGGCGCAGCCCGGCTACCCGCNNTGCCGCCGCCGCCGCGCGGCGCCTACATCTGGCGGCCCGGCCACTGGCTGTGGGACGGCCGCGGCTATGTCTGGGAGCCCGGCCGCTATCTGCCGCGCCAGCCCGGCTGGCATACGTGGGAGGAAGGCCGCTGGGCGATGCGCGGCGGCCGCTGGATGTGGGTGCCGCCGCACTGGCGTTAACCGCCCAGAGCGTGATCGCCCGAATCGGANNTACCAGAAGTCATCCCGCTCTAGAACGCAACCACCACCGGGACGTGGTCGGAGGCTTTTTCCGCGCCCCGTTCCGCTCGGTCGGGCGCCGCTTCGCTCAGGCGCTCGGCGAGGGTCGGCGACAGCAGCACGTGGTCGATGCGCAGGCCCGCGTCGCGCGGCCAGGCGCCGGCCTGGTAGTCCCAAAACGTGTACGCCTTCTCGTTCGGGTGCAGCGTCCGCACCGCGTCGGTCAGCCCGAGCCAGAGCAGCGAGCGAAAACGGGCGCGACTATCCGGGCGCACCAGCGCGTCGTCCGCGCCCAGCGTGCCGCGGGCCAGGTCCTCGTCGGTCGGACAGACGTTGAAATCGCCGGCGATGACCAGCGGCGATTCGGCCTCCAGCAGCGCCGCCGCGCGCGCGCGCAGCGCCTCCATCCAGCGCAGCTTGTAGGCAAATCCTTCGGGGCCGCCGGAATTGCCGTTCGGCAGGTAAAGGCCGATCAGCGCGACGCCCTCGGCGGTGACCTCGATGTAGCGGGCCTGCGCGTCGTCCGCCGCCAGCCCCGGCAGCGCCCGGTGCGTCACCGCGAAGGGCACACGGGCCAACACCGCCACGCCGTTATAGGCTTTCTGGCCGACCACCGAGCAGCGATAGCCCAGCGCCTCGAAGCCGGCAGCCGGAAAGACCGGCGTCTCGCACTTGATCTCCTGCAGAAACAGCAGATCGGGCTGGCGCGCCGCCAACCAGCGGCACACATGGCCCTCGCGCTGGCGGATCGAGTTGACGTTCCAGGTGGCGATGCGCACCGGCCGGCTCAGTCCACCGAAAAACTGGTGCCGCAGCCGCAGGAGGATCGGGCCTGCGGATTCTTCACCGCGAAATGGGCGCCCATCAATTCGTCGGCGTAGTCGAGTTCGCTGCCGGCCAGGAGGGAAAAGCTGTCGGGATCGATCACCACCCGCGCCCCGCCATGCTCGATGACGGTGTCCTCCTCGGCCACCCGGTCGAGGTCGAAGCGGTACTGAAAGCCGTTGCAGCCGCCGGCCAGCACGGCAACGCGCAGCGCCGAGCCTTCCGGTTGGGCGGCGATGACCTCGGCGATGCGCGCGGCGGCGCGCGCGGTGACGCGAAATGGGTCCATGCCAACAACATAGGGGCGAGCGGCCGGCGTTTGAAGGGCGCCCCGGAAGGGTGTAAGGGCGCGGCCATGTCGTCCGTCCCCCTCGCCCCCTGGGCCGTCCGCAAGGAAACCGCCCGCGGCCGCCTCCATCCGGAGCCGGAAGCACCGACGCGTTCGCCGTTCCAGCGCGACCGCGACCGCATCATCCACAGCTCCGCCTTCCGCAAGCTCCAGTACAAGACCCAGGTCTTCGTCAACCACGAGGGCGACTTCTACCGCACCCGCCTGACCCACAGCATGGAAGTGGCGCAGATCGCCCGCTCCGTGGCGCGCGAACTCGGCCTCGAGGAGGACCTCACCGAGGCCCTCGCGCTGGCGCACGACCTTGGCCACCCCCCCTTCGGCCATGCCGGCGAGGAATCGCTGGCGTCCGGCATGAAGCGGTTCGGCGGTTTCGACCACAATGCCCAGAGCCTGCGCGTGGTGACCGTGCTGGAGGCCCGCTACGCCGACTTCGACGGGCTGAACCTGAGCTGGGAAGCCCTCGAGGGACTGGCCAAGCACAACGGGCCGGTCCGTCGCCCCCCGCCCTACGTCGCCGAATACGACGCCCTCCACCCGCTCGACCTCGCCACCTTCGCCTCGGCCGAGGCGCAGGTGACGGCGCTCGCCGACGACATCGCCTACCACAGCCACGACCTCGATGACGGCTGGCGGGCCGGCTTCTTCGCCCCCGCCGACATGGAGCACCTGCCGGTCGTCGGCGAGGCGCTGGTCGAGGCCGCCCGCGCCAGCCTGGACGTGCCGCCGCCCCGGCTGCGCCACGAGACCATCCGCCGCGTCATCGACCGCATGGTCAACGACCTGGTGGCCGAGAGCAGGCGCCGCATCGCCGCCCTGAACCCGGGCTGCGCGGACGACATCCGCCGGGCCAAACGCCCGGTGGTGGGGTTCAGCGAGCCGATGGCCGAGGCCAACCGGGTGATCAAGGAATTCCTGTTCACCCGCATGTACCGCCATTGGCGGGTCAACCGCATGACCGCCAAGGCGCGCCGCGTGGTGAGCGAAATCTTTACCCTGCTGCACGCCAACACCGGCCTGCTGAGCGACGACTGGCGCGCCCGCGCGGGGCCGGCCGGCACGCAGCGCGCCGCCGCGGTGGTGTGCGACTACATCGCCGGCATGACCGACCGCTACGCCCGCGAGGAACATCTGCGACTGACCGACCTGTCGGTCCCGGGTTGATTGGTCTGGATGGGAATTGTTATGGAACAGAACATCTTTGCCACGGTGCATGCCCGCGTCATCGCGGCGCTGCGCGGTGTGGTGCCGGGGCTACCCGACGAGGTGGCGGCGCGGGTGGAAGTGACGCCGGCGCGCGAAGCCGCGCATGGCGACATGGCGACCAACGCCGCCCTGCTGGCCGCCAAGGCGGCCGGGCGCAAGCCGCGCGACATCGCCGCCGCGCTGGTGGCGGTACTCACCGACGATCCGCTGGTGGCGGAGGCCGCCGTCGCCGGGCCGGGGTTCGTCAACCTGCGATTGCGCCCTCAGGCTTGGCTCGGCCTGCTCGGGGTGATCCTGAGCGCCGGCGAGGCCTATGGCGACAGCACCGCCGGGGCGGCCGTGCGGGTGAATGTGGAATATGTCTCGGCCAACCCGACCGGCCCCATGCACATCGGCCATTGCCGCGGCGCCGTGGTGGGCGACGCGCTGGCCAACCTGCTGGCCAAGGTCGGCTACGCCGTGACCAAGGAGTTCTACCTCAACGACGCCGGCAATCAGGTCACCGCCCTGGCCTGGGCGGCCTACTTTCGCTACCTCCAGGCGCTCGGCCAGCCCGTCACGGAAGAGGATTTCAGCGAAATCGTCCCCGGCGGCCTGCAGTACCGCGGCGATTACCTGATCCCGGTCGGCGCGGCGCTGGCGGCTAAATTTGGCACGTCGCTGCTCGCCCCCGACGGTTCGATCGGTGCGGCGGAGAATTGGATTGAGACCGTTCGGGACTTCACCATCGCGGTGATGGTCGAGCAGACGCGGGCCGACCTGGCGGCCCTTGGCGTCGTTCAGGATGTCTTCGTCAGCGAGCGCGACCTGGTTGAGCACCACAAGGTGGACGACGCCATCGCCCGGCTGCAAGCGGCGGACCTGGTCTATGAAGGCATTCTCGAGCCGCCGAAGGGCAAGACGATCGACGACTGGGAGCCGCGCGAACAACTGCTGTTCCGCGCCACCCGGTTCGGCGACGACGTCGATCGCCCGCTGAAGAAGTCCGACGGCAGCTTCACCTACTTCGCCAACGACATCGCCTACCATGTCGACAAGCTGGCGCGCGGCTTCGACCTGATGATCGATGTCTGGGGCGCCGACCACGGCGGCTATGTCAAGCGCATGCAGGCCGCCGCCCGCGCCTTCGGCGGCACCCTGGACGTGGTGCTGTGCCAGATCGTGCACGTGCTGAAAGGCGGCCAACCGCTCCGCATGAGCAAGCGCGCCGGCACCTTCATCACCCTGCGCGACCTGCTCGACGAGGTCGGGCCGGACGCCGTCCGCTTCACCATGCTGACCCGCAAGTCGGACGCGCAGATGGAGTTCGATATCGACGCCGCGGTGGCACAGACCCGGGAAAACCCGGTGTTCTACGTCCAGTACGCGCATGCCCGCTGCCGTTCGGTGCTGCGCGCCGCGGCCGAGGCGCTGGGTGAGGCGGCGGTGGCGCCGGCGGCCCTGGCCGAAGCCGCGCTGGACAGCCTCCAGAACCCGGCGGAATTGGCGCTGGTGCGCCACCTCGGCGCCTGGCCGCGCTGCATCGAGGCCGCGGCGGCGGCACGGGAGCCACACCGAATTGCGTTTTTCCTCTATGATTTAGCGGCCGACTTTCATATGCTATGGCATCGGGGCCGCGACGATGCCGCCCTGCGGTTCCTGCAGGCCGGCCGGCCGGTGGAGACGTTGGCGCGGGTGGCCCTGGTGGCTGCCACGGCGGTGACGATCCGGTCCGGCCTGGCGGTCATGGGAGTGACCCCGGTCGAGGAGATGCGCTGACGCCGTTCCGTTCGCGGGGCGGCGGAGAAAGGAGTTTGCCGCACCATGCGAGAGGAACTGGATATCCCGGCGGGACCCGTGCCGAGCTACCGGTCTGCCCGCCGCCAGGGCATGGACCCGAACACGAAACGCCTGGTGCTCGCCGCCAGCGTCATCGCCACGGCGCTGGTGCTGATCGTGGGTGTCTATACCGTCACCGGGCATCACCCCGCCGGCGTACCGGTGATCCAGGCCGACAGCCGCCCGTTGCGCGTGAAGCCGACCGATCCGGGCGGGCTGGATATCGCCGACAAGGACATCTCGCTGCTGTCGAACTCGGACAACGAGGGCCAGGCCGCCATGGCGCCGTCACCCGAAGTGCCGGCCCCGCAGGCACTGAAGACGCAGGAGCCGAGACCTGCCCCGCCTGCCCCGCCGCAAGCCACCCCGGCGGTCGCCGCCGCGGCGCCCGTGCCGGTGCAGCCGGTGTCGCTGAGCCCCGCCGTCCCCGCGGCCCAGCCAGCCGCCGAGCCGAAGCCGGCGCGGCCGCTGGCCACCGCCGCCGCGCCGAAGCCGCGCGCCGTGACGACCTCCCCTGCCCCCGCCGGGCGTGCCCAGGTGCAACTGGCCGCCTTCACCACGCAGGAAGCGGCGGAGGCCGAATGGCAACGCCTGTCCCGGAAAATGCCCGACCTGCTGGGCGGGCATCAACCCGCGGTGAGCAAGACCGAGCACGAAGGCCGGACCTTCTTCCGCCTGCGCACCGGCGGCTTCGCCGACATCGAGCACGCCCGTGACTTCTGCGACAAGGTGAAGGCCAAGGGCGCGGGCTGCGCCATCGCCACGTTCTGATCCCGGCGGCCGGCTCAAAATCGAGACGCGCCGGCCGCTTGAAGTTACCCACCGTCACGTATACGATCCTCGCCTGCCCGGTGACCATCCATACGGAGGGGGCGGGCTTGTGAGGAAAGTGATGCAGCGGGGACGACGCCGACCATGATGGGGCTGGTGCGTCTGGCGCTGCGCCGGCCGTATACCTCGGCTATCGCGGCCTTCATCATCCTGCTCGCGGGCTCGATGGCGGTCACCCGCATGATCGTGGATATCTTCCCGATCATCGACATTCCCGTCGTGCTGGTGGCCTGGACCTATCAGGGCCTGTCCGCCGAGGACATGGAACGCCGCGTCGTCCTGCCGGCCGAACGCAACTATTCGCAGACCGTCAACGGCGTCGAGCACATCGAGAGCCAGTCCATCCCGGGCATCGGCCTGATCAAGGTCTTCTTCCACCCGGGCATCGACATCGGCGCCGCCATCGCCCAGATCAACGGCGTCGACGACACCTCGCTGCGGGTCATGCCGCCCGGCATGCAGCCGCCCAACATCATCCAGTTCAACGCCTCCAACGTCGGCGTGGTGCAGCTCAACTCGTCGTCGAAGACGATGTCCGAACAGGATATCGTGGACTACACGCAGAACTTCATCCGCCTGCGCCTGTTCACCATCCCCGGCATCATGCTGACCGGCTCGTTCGGCGGCAAGCAGCGCCAGATCATCGTCGATATCGACCCCCTGCGGCTGGCCGCCAAGGGGGTGTCGCCGAACGACGTGGTGACGGCGATCCAGACCTCCAACGTCATCGTCCCCGCCGGCGTCGCCCGCATCGGCGAGCGCGAATACAACGTGGTGACCAACTCCAGCCCGCCCGAGGTGTCGCAGTTCGCCGCCATGCCGCTGGTGGTGCGCAACGGCATTCCGGTGACCCTCGGCGACGTCGCCACGGTCAGCGACAGCTTCGCCACCCAGACCAACATCGTCCACGTCAACGGCGAACGCGCCACCTACATGGTGGTGCTGCGCCACAGCGACGCCTCCAC